>CAYUYG010000169.1:0-4607 GCA_964449125.1 uncultured Coxiellaceae bacterium
TTTTAACCTTGATACCATTATTGCCTAAAGAAGGAAAAGACTTATGGTAGATGCAACCCCACTCCAGCGCGATGTTTATATCGTCGATGGCGCACGCACCCCGTTTTTGAAAGCTCGCGGTAAACCGGGCCCATTTTCAGCCTCTGATTTAGCGGTCAACGCTGGTAAAGAATTGTTGCAGCGTCAGCCGTTTTCAGCGAGCGAAATTAATGAGGTTGTTATTGGCTGCATGATGCCGAGTCCCGATGAGGCGAATATTGGCCGCGTCATTGCACTGCGTCTAGGTTGTGGCAAGACAGTGCCAGCTTGGACGGTGCAGCGAAACTGTGCTTCGGGTATGCAGGCATTGGACAGTGCCGCCAAAGATATAGCATCCGGTCGACATCATCTTGTTCTTGCAGGTGGTACCGAAGCCATGAGTCGCTCGCCATTATTGTATAACGACCAGATGACAAACTGGTTAGCTGGATTATCCGGTGCAAAAGGGTGGAAAGAAAAATTAAAAGAATGGACGCAATTTCGGCCTTCGTTTTTGAAGCCAGTCATAGCCTTACTGCGCGGCTTAACAGATCCGATTGTGAATTTATCCATGGGACAAACAGCAGAAAACATCGCGTATCGCTTTAATATTACTCGTGAGCAAATGGACCAGTTTGCGCTGGAAAGTCACCAGCTCACCATGGCGGGACAAGAACATCATCACTTCGCTGAAGTCCTGCCGTCTTTTGGCACGAGCGGTGATTATTTTCTGGCAGATGATGGGGTGCGCAGTGATAGTAGCATGGAAAAATTAGCCAAGCTCAAACCCTTTTTTGACAAGAAATTTGGTAGTGTGACAGCCGGTAATAGTTCACAAGTATCCGATGGTGCTGCCTTATTATTATTGGCAAGCAAAGAAGCGGTGGAAAAATATCAATTACCTGTGTTAGCGCGTATTGTTGATGTGCAATGGGCCGGCGTCGAACCAGCTGAAATGGGTTTAGGGCCAGTGTATGCAACGAGTCAATTGCTGCAACGTCAACAATTAGCTTTTAATGATGTTGATTATTGGGAAATAAACGAAGCCTTTGCTGCCCAAGTCATTGGTTGTTTGAAAGCATGGGAAAGTGATGAATACTGCAAACAAAATCTCGGTTTAAACGGTGCACTGGGCACCATGGATCGTGCTCGTTTGAATGTGGATGGTGGGGCGATCGCCATTGGTCATCCCGTTGGCGCAAGCGGTGCTCGCATTGTGTTGCATCTTGTTGAAACATTAAAACGTCAAAATGCGAAAAAAGGAATTGCCACGATTTGTATTGGTGGTGGACAAGGCGGTGCGATGTTAATTGAAAATGTAACTGAGGTGTAATATGCCAGAACAAACTTACAAGCATTGGCGATTAGAAACAGATAAAGACCAGATTCTCTGGGTTTATTTTGACAAGCAAGGCACGTCAGTGAATACCATTGATCGTGATGTCATGATGGAATTTTCCCATATCATCGATAGCATTGCGCAGGATACCTCGCATAAGGGTGTCATTCTTGCTTCCGGTAAAAAAAGTGGTTTTATTGCAGGGGCTGATATTGCGCAATTTACACGCTTTACCGATATCAATGAAGCCAATACTGTATTGGTGGAAGGTCAGCAAATTCTCAGTAAGCTTGAAGCACTCAAAATACCCGTTGTCGCCATGATTGATGGTTTCTGTCTGGGTGGTGGACTCGAGCTCGTACTTGCTTGTCACTATCGTGTGGCTGAAGAAAGTGGCAAAACACGTTTGGGATTGCCAGAAGTGAAGTTGGGCATTCACCCAGGTTGGGGTGGAACCGTGCGTTTACCGCGTTTAATTGGCGGTATGCAAGGCATGAATATGGTTTTGTCAGGTCATACCGTAAGCGGTAAAGCGGCTGCAAAACTTGGTTTTGTGGATGTGGCTGTACCAAAAAGACAATTAATACATGCAGCAAAATATTATGCTCTCAGTCATCCTGAACGGCATCAAGCCAGTATGCTGCAGTCCTTGACCAATAAAAAAGTGGCACGACAAGTTCTCGCTCATTTCATGCGTAAACAGCTTAATGCCAAAGCAAATCCAAAACATTATCCCGCTCCGTTTGATGCTCTGGATAATTGGGAACACGTTGGCGTAGAAGGTCAGGAAGCCTATGACCGTGAAGCAAAAAGCTGCGCTAAATTATTTTTCAGCGATACGTGTCAGAACTTAGTGCGAGTTTTTTTCTTGCAAGAAAAATTGAAAGGTTTAGCTAAAGATATACTTTATACACCGCGACATGTACATGTGATTGGAGCGGGGACAATGGGCGGTGATATTGCGGCTTGGTGTGCGCTCCAAGGTTTTACAGTGACATTACAAGATGTTGAACCGCGTTTTATTGCTCCAGCTATCAAGCGTGCTTACAGTTTGTATAAAGATAAATTGAAAGAACGTAATTTAGTACAACAAGCGATGGACCGTTTAATTCCTGATGTAGCTGGATTGGGAATTGCAAAAGCGGATGTGATTATTGAAGCCGTGGTTGAAGATTTGAGCGTCAAGCAAAAGATTTTCAAAATGATAGAAGAGCGAGCTAAGCCAACTGCCATCATGGCAACCAATACTTCAAGTATTCCTTTAGATGAAATTAATACGGTATTACAGCATCCAGAAAGATTGGTGGGTATCCACTTTTTCAATCCCGTTGCCAAAATGTTATTGGTTGAAGTTGTGCAAGGAGATAAAACCAGTCAGGAAATCATGGATAGATCCATCAGCTTTGTGCGCAAAATTGATCGTTTGCCGCTACCAGTCAAAAGCAGTCCAGGATTTTTGGTCAATCGCATCTTAATGCCATATTTACTTGAAAGTATGGCATTGCTGAATGAAGGCGTGCCAATGACCGCGATTGATAAGGCAATGACAAATTTTGGTATGCCGATGGGGCCTATCACGCTTGCTGATACAGTGGGTCTCGATGTTTGCCTCTCTGTTGCAAAATATTTGGGACAATACTTCCAAACACCTGTTCCGCCGCGTTTGCTTGAATTGGTTAGTCAAGGCAAGCTCGGACGTAAAACGGGTCAAGGATTTTATCAATACGATAAGCGTGGTAAGCAAATCAAGCCACATGAAACAACGTATGATAAACCACTGGAACCTATTGCAGATCGTTTGGTTGGTGTGATGCTGAATGAAGCATTTGCTTGCTTACGTGAGGGTGTCGTTGCGAATGGTGATTTACTGGATGCGGGCATGATATTCGGTACGGGTTTTGCACCTTTCCGCGGCGGTCCCATTCATTATGCCAAATCCCAAGGCGTACAAGAGTTGTATGAACAATTTGTAAAACAGCATGCTAAGGGTGATAAAACGACTATTCAATCATGGGAAGCCATGACTGGGTAGAGTATACATTAAAAGAAGTTGGGCTTTACCTAAGGTTTGGCCCAATTTGTCACTTCAGAGTCGGTTCATCAGCAAGGAATCAACTTAACTTCTTCTCATAAGCTCTTGATAGAAAATAAAAAAATAGATATGATGCACAACTTTTGATTGGTTGGGAAATCCTCAACCTGCACTAAACCTGTGGGGAAACTAAATGCTAATTAGCCAGATTATTGCGAATGAATTAAAAGTAAAACCGCAACAAGTCATTGCCGCGATAGAGTTACTGGACGGCGGTGCAACAGTGCCTTTTATTTCTCGTTATCGTAAGGAAGCAACGGGTGGTTTAAGTGACACAGAATTACGTGCGTTGGAAGAGCGTCTGCATTATCTACGCGAACTTGAAGAACGAAAACAAACTATTTTAAAAAGTATTACTGAGCAAAATAAATTAACCCCAGAATTAGAAAAAAATATTTTAGAAACGGATAATAAAGCAGTACTTGAAGATCTGTATTTGCCGTATAAACCCAAGCGCCGTACCAAGGCACAAATTGCGAAAGAAGCAGGTCTGGAACCGCTTGCCTTACAATTGTTGACAGATCCTACCTTGAATCCTGAAACATTGGCTATGCAATTTATCAATGCCGAGCATGCTATTCATACCAGTGCGGATGCATTGGAAGGTGCACGTTATATCTTAATGGAAGCCTATACTGAAAACGCAGAATTACTCAATGAATTGCGTTCCATCGTGTGGGAACATGGCATCATTAAAAGTGAAGTCATTAAAGGTAAAGAAGTTGAAGGTAATAAATTTACGGATTACTTTGATTATCAGGAAGCCATAAAAAAAATTCCATCACATCGTGCCTTAGCATTATTCCGCGGCCAACGCGAAGAAGTTTTATATATTAATTTATTACTTGAAGAAGAAAAAGTCACACTTTGTCAGCAAAAAATAATGGCTAAATTTGCCATCTCTAATAAACAACGTCCGGCAGATGCGTGGTTAATGGAAACGGTTTCTTCAACATGGCGAATTAAACTACTTTTTAAATTTGAATTAGAACTGCTTTCTACCTTGCGTGAAAATGCTGATGAAGAAGCTATAAAAGTGTTTGCTAATAACTTAAAGCATTTACTGATGGCGGCACCCGCGGGCTCTCGAGTAACACTCGGACTCGATCCGGGGCTGCGTACGGGTGTGAAATTAGTCGTGATTGATAACACTGGTAA
>CAYUYG010000170.1:0-4591 GCA_964449125.1 uncultured Coxiellaceae bacterium
GGTGGAAAAAGCGATTGCCATGGCTTTGGCCAAGCCCAATCAGCAAGGCGCATCAGGCTTTAAAGTTTTACTTAAGAAAAAACCGGATTTGTTATTTCAAATCTTTAAATTTGCTCAAATCAGTTCGATCATGACCAATGAGCTTGGTCAATTTTTATTGCAACAATCCAAAATCGATAGAATACGTATGCATGAGCTTATATACCGTGCGCCTCAACTTGTACCCGCTGTATTGAAGTTGGCAAAGGTAAAACTTGCCATTCAGGAGGCAGTGGCGACCAGTTTAGTAACAAAAAACCGTATTGGGCGATCAGGTTTTCTCTATATTGTAAAATATGCCCCCGATTCTTTAGCTAAATTATTTAAATGGGCTGAAACTGATTTGATGATGGGGCATGCTTTAGCGGCAGCATTGATTTTACGTAATAACAAGAATCGTTCTGGTTTGGAAAGTTTCATGAAGCACCGTCCAGATTGCTTGCCTCTATTACAGGAATTTGCGCGCAGTCATGAAGAAATCCAGGTCGCATTGAAAATTTTTAAAAAGCACAATAAAAAATTGGCTTGGCACAAACATTCACTTTTTCAGTCCCAGAATTCTAAATCGACATCCACTGCTCATGGCGTACGTCAACCTACCAGCAAATCATCAGTGCGTTAGAATGGAAAAAAATTTACTATTTAAAAAAAATTGTACTATGATATACCTTTGGTTTTTTTATGGTTTATTCAGACAGAAAAGGAAAACAGTTATGACAGAGAATTTATTGCAAAAATTAGAAGAAAAAATGATGACATTACTTTCGGAAGTCGAAGATTTGCGAAAAGAAGTAAATCGCCTAAATATGGAAGGTGATTCATTAAAAATGGAACGTGAAAATCACGGCCGCAAATTGCAGGAATTGATTGGTTTATTAGATACAGTCAATGTGGTGAGCGTTTCAAGCCCAACTTCTATCATGAATGAGACCATTGCTGCGTGAGTAATTTTTTCAGGGACTGCTTTGCTAACATAGGGAATTGTTAACAGATGGTGGCAAGAAAAAACCAAACTGCTTTATTAAAGAAATTAAAAAAACAAGTACGGTTATTGCAACGCAAAGAGGAGCGGTCGCGGAACCAGTTAAAAGCAGCCCTGAAAAATGCCAGCAAACTTACTACCAAAATTCGTGTGATGAAGGGTTTGACTAAACGTGTTTCTCATACGGCCAAAACAATCGGCAGTGTGCATAAGTCTTCCGTACATTCGAGAAAAAAATAAGTTTTTTGGTTCCTGAGTATCCAGGTCTCACCCATATGTACTATTCCTACCCCGCAGTGCTTGCGGGGTGGAAATATTTTCAGTCTCACAGCTATTTAATGGCTTGAGTATCGATGTTCTCGACGACACATCCGAGTGATCCTTCGAGCAGTTGCACCTGAATTTTATCGCCAAGGCGAACTTCATCAGCAGCATGTAAGATACGATTATCTTTGCTGGCGATCGCATAACCCCGTTGCAGGGTGGCGAGCGGACTTAATGCATCAAGCCGACCAGCGGCGTGTGCAAGATTAGTTTGATATTTCCGCAACACCGCAGCAGTTAAGTGCAGCAGTTTTTGTTCCTGCAAATGGAGTTGATTTTCCAATTGGCGAATACGATACACAGGCAGCTGACGGTGTAATTTTGCTTCCAGTTCGGTTAATCGCGTTTGAAATTTTGCCAGTAAGCGCGTTTGTAACTGCACCAGCGATAATTCGCAAAAATCCAGTTTTTGCATTTTTTCCGTCAAGCGGCGTTTGGGATGCTGTTGTGCTAAGTGTTTTTGTGCCCAGGAAAGTGTTTGTTTCACTGATTGGGTTTTTTGCAAAATTAATCTTGAAATCTGCTGATTTTGTCGCGCAAGTAAGCGTATTAAATCCGCTTGGTCTGGTGTTGCGATTTCTGCGGCGGCAGAAGGAGTAGCTGCGCGCTTATCAGCAACAAAATCCGAAATAGTAAAATCGACTTCATGCCCAATCCCACTAATGATAGGAATGTGGCTTTGATAAATTGCCATCGCCACGGCTTCTTCATTAAAAGGCCACAAGTCCTCAAGTGAACCACCGCCGCGTGCAACGATTAAAATATCGCATTCATTACGGCGGTTAGCGAGTTGAAGCGCTTGGATAATATTCGGTGCGGCCTGTTGGCCTTGAACAAGGGTCGGGTAAATAATAATGGGAACGCAGGCATAACGGCGTTTTAAAACAGTGAGAATATCGCGAATGGCTGCCCCGGTTGCAGAGGTAATCACCCCAATCTGCTTTGGAAACAGAGGTAGGTTTTTTTTATGCGCAAGGTCAAATAAGCCTGCTGTTTCTAATTTTTTCTTCAGTAATTCATAAGCGCGGCGCAGCTTGCCTTCTCCACGTTCTTCCATGTGTTCTGCGATCAATTGATAATCGCCGCGTGCTTCATACAAGCTCGCGCGTGCTCGAATTAAAACGTGAGAACCATCTTTAGGAGTGAATAAGATTTTGCGTTGCTGTCCTTTGAATAGGCAGCATTTTACCTGTGCATTCGTATCTTTTAATGAAAAATACCAATGACCGGAATGGGGTGCGGCAAAATTGGAAATTTCACCCTCGACCCATACCAATGGATAGGTTTCTTCCATGAGGAATCGTATCTCATTATTCAAGCGGCTGACGGTGTAAATGTCTTGTTTTTCATCAATATCAACTAGTTGCATGGGCTCACTTCTTTTTGACAGCTTAAAGGGCTTTCATGCTGGCCGCAAGCGTCCAGATAGATCAAAATACATACACCAAGGCATCTTTATGTTAAAATTTACCTCTATAAATTATAATAATACCGACGAGAGTAGTCATGTTGCGCCACGAATCCTGCGATAGACGAACTATTATTGAAAGACGTGAGAAAGAAGAAGCGCAAACTAAGACAGAATTAAGCGCGGCTCATATTTACGTCTGGAATCCTGCATGGGAATCTTTCGCACTATTATCTATTGAACAAAAAGCGAATGCCTTCAAGCTTTTTGTGGAAACCAGTCAGAAACATTTTTTAAGTCGAGAACCGATCCAGCCAGGTGAAGTTTGTATCATTATTGCCCCGGATTTAATTTTTTCACTCACTACGGATGATGCAATTTATTCGCTGGAAGAAAAATTGTTTCTTGATGAATTCATGCTTTCCCTAAAAACTTCTTTATCTAATCGCACACTGGTGGTTGCGGGCAGCATCATTTATTTGATGGAAGAGACTGCTTTCTATGCGATTACCTCTCACGTTGTCACGTGCAATAGTATGACCACTTATGATAAAAAATATTCTACCCACTTAGACGCGAAAAGAATTACGCAGCCTATCAATACGTATGTAAATATGCATAAAGGCAAGAAATCGGGCTACTTTCAATTTCGGCATTTAACGATTGGGCTTGAAATTTGTCAAGATCATGAAGAAATGACGTTAAAGAAAGAGCTCGGCCAGCATTTTGTCGATTTACATATTTTATTGACCGCAGGTCAAAGCATTCGAAATGAACACGTTTGTACACCCTTATCCAATTTTGGTGTCATGGTGCAATGTGAATTAGAGCCAGACAAAATTTATGATGCGGGTGCTCGCGGTACTAAACAACTTGCAACGCAGGTTTATTCCGTCACCAAGACAATGATGCAAAAAACATTTCGTAGCAGTTATTTCAATGATCTTGGAAAACAATATCATATTAAATTGTGTTCTCAGTCGGCAAACGACATTGGTTTTGACATTAAACATACGGCGGTAACGGTACCCTATCCAAAAAAATCTCCCCTGGATTTGCTTGTAAATACGTTAGCACTTTTGATCAATATGCCGGAATGGGCGCAGTTTACGAAAAAATTGTCGATCCCGTTTTTTACCAAGGGATCAGAACGGACCTTGCCAGAAGGTTTTGATGATATCCAGTCCTATTGCCAAGCTTATCATCGGGGTGAAATTGATCAGCAATGGGTGTTACATCAATTAGGATTGCATGGTGCTGGCAAATTACTTGAGTGGGGATTAACGCGAAAACCTATTACCTGGGATTTTTATCGTCTCTTGTCTACTTTGCATGACACCATGGACGTTAAAGAATTGCGGCAAGTATTGACTGATTTACAAGAAATCCGGAGCTGGCTGCTTAATTCAAGCTCGCTCAATGCTAAAAATAGAAAATAACCGATTTATATCAAGGGTATCTTTTTTAAGAAAACCCTATTCGTGAAGACAAAAATATGTATAATGTCCGGTTAATTTTAACCTGCCATTTCTAGTAGGGGAATAACGATGATACGCCTCGCACAAAACGAATTAGCCCTCACGTTTGATGATGTTTTACTCCTGCCCGGTGAGTCCGCTGTTCTGCCCAAAGATGTTGATCTTAAAACAAAATTAACCCGTAATATTACCTTGAACCTGCCATTGCTATCCGCGGCCATGGATACAGTGACTGAGGCCCGTCTGGCGATTGCGCTGGCACAGGAAGGTGGTTTAGGCATTATCCATAAAAATATGCCAATCGACGCTCAAGCAGCACAAGTTCGCAAGGTAAAGAAATTTGAAAGCGGCGTCGTAAAA
>CAYUYG010000171.1:0-4590 GCA_964449125.1 uncultured Coxiellaceae bacterium
CAAGCCTAATGCGAAACGCACGGCCCTCCTCAAAATCGATGAGCAGGGTTTACATATTGCCTTGCATGCAAAGCCTCAAGAAGGGGCAGCGAATGCTGAGCTAATTACCTTTCTGGGGAAATTATTTGGCGTAGCCAAAACTCGCATCGTTTTGAAATCTGGATCGACTAGCCGTTATAAATGGGTGAGCCTGCCCGTCAATGCCAAGTTGCAACAATTAACGCAAAATTCCGCCGCTTTTTTAGCAAGCTTAACGAGCTGACGGTTTTCTTGCCACCATGGTTGCCGAAGCTTGATCCGTCGGCATAATATGAACTTCGCTAACATTCACATGCAAAGGTCTGCTTGCACAATACACAACGGCATCAGCAATATCATCCGGTGTCAGCGGATCCATTCCTTCATAAACCGCAGCAGCACGTTCAGTATCTCCCTTAAAACGTACATTGCTAAAATTTGTTTGTACTGCGCCCGGATCGACCGTACTCACGCGAATTTTCATACCGAATAAGTCCATACGTAAACCCTGCGATAAAGCATGGACAGCATGTTTGGTTGCACAGTAGACAGCGGCCCTCGGGTAAACATAGTGACTAGCCACGGAACCAATATTGATAATATGACCCGCATTCTTTGCTACCATCTGCGGCAAAATTTCACGCGTCACGTAGAGCAAGCCTTTAACATTAGTATTAATCATATCCTCCCAGTCTTGCACCTTACCATCTTGAATATGATCCAGTCCCGCTGCCAAACCAGCATTATTAATCAATACATCGATTGCTTTCCATTCAGCTGGTAAGGCGCTCAAGGCTTGCACGACATCGGCATGAACACACACATCAAGTTTGAAAGTATGAACTTGCACACCCTGATCATTTTTTAATTGCTGTGCTAATTCATTGATGAGTTCTAAGCGACGCGCACAGAGTAACAACTTCGCCCCGGCTTTCGCGAAATGACGAGCACAAGCTGCGCCAATCCCGCTTGAAGCACCCGTAATAAAAATGATTTTATCTTTTAACATACGCCACCTCGTAGATAAGATGGCGGCTAGTTTAGCTGTTTTCTTTCTTGAGTTCGACCACCATGACTTTAAGCGAACGAGTGCCCAAGTTTTGATCGGTGTGTAATTCGCCAGCTTTATCTTTTTTCAGAAAGTAGGCTTTGTGTTTTTCCAAGCTCAGCAAATGCGTTTGGCCTTTATTATTGGTAATTTTTAATTTACCGTCATCAAACGCGACCACAATGCGATCATAATCATGTCTGTGCATTTTTAATAATTGCTTCGTGCTTGGATAAACAATGGTTTCCCACACAGCTACTTCTTCATTGGTAAATTGCGGAACTCGTGTAGGATGTTTTGGTGCTGCCTCAGTATTGGCACTGGCTAAAACAAGTAGACTGGCCAATAATATATCCTGCATATTTCCTCCTGCATTCAGCTTGCAACGGGGAGGATCACTCCCCGTTTGCGTAACTAAATTTGGTCTAAATTCGCATACGCCAATATAAGCCATCTTTTACCCTGTTTTTGCAAAACAGCCATTCTACCGGCTGGCGCACTATCAATTTCCTTGTCATCGATTTTTTCGGATGCCTGATCGTTATAAGTCACAACGATTGCATCGCCACTACGCGAAAATTTAAATGCACTTAAGTGATATTCTTTCATTTGCAGATTTTTGATTAATTCTACTTCCTGATCCTTATTGCGAACAATACGATCCGTATGGATGGAAACAAATTGCGGAGCTAGATATCTTCCAGCTTGGGCTGGATCGTTTTTCATGGTAGCAAACCAGTCTTCTATCGTAGTTTGCGCCATCTTATATTCGGAATTGACAGTCGTGGTGGTCATGGTTTCTGCCCACGAAGAAGTGAATAAACCTGTTAACATACAGAAAATACCAAGCATTAGCCATTTTCTCATTTCAAGCTCCTTTTAAAATAAACCGTACATCAGTCCTTGACATGGTAAGACTATCTTAACTGGTTTGGACAGGTATTATCCACCCATAAATTAGATGAATGCTAGTAGGCGAGAGTGTCTGGTTTATTTTAACTTAAACGAGTGGGAGATCACTTATCTTCGTTCATTGATTCATATCGATCAATCATCCCGGGGAAAATATAGATGATGGTTGGTGCAATTAATAATATAAAGGCGGCGTGCGTATTCCAGTGCGCCAAAATTAAGGAAGCAATATAAAAAAATGGGCCGACAGCGATTCGGCTTATCACGGCGTGAGTAATTGCAGGCGTGCAAATATCCTTGTTAAGCTTGAAATATCGTGCGCAACTAAAAATTAATATCTGTGAAAAGCTCGTAAATAATAAATTGACGGCATAAACAGAAATACTCGTCACACTTTTAGGAAACGAGCCAACTAAGTTTACGGAAAATGGAATAATGCAAATAATCATGAGATAAGAAATATTTGTCCATAAATAAGGACGATTAATTCTTTGTAATAAGCCTAATTGAAAATTCATCGCTACCCATAAAGTTCCTAAGATAATAAAACTTTCGGCATAGATGAGTAGTCGATAAAAAGTATCGTGTTCTAAAATTTTCATTAGATCTTGACTGATAAAACTTGGGATACGCAAATCAAGAATCAGAATCGTCATTGCGATTGAGAATACGCCGTCGGTTAATCCTTCTAATCGCGATACTTTTAATAAATGAACCAAGCGCATTTTTACACCTTTTTTACTCAAGGGCTAAGAATGTTTTTTTGATTTCCGCAAATTTTTTTTAACATGACTTTCTCTTGTGGTATCCATGCACCAAAACTCTGCTATCGCACCCAACGCACGAATGTTTTTGCCCATTTACTGCGTTAATATCCGTACTCGCAATCTTAGCACCTTCACGTGCAAGTAAACAATTCGCGGATTTTCCGATACCAACGGCGCCACCCGTTATAATGACAATTTTATTCTTCACACTATCCATATTGTCTCCAGTCGCTTCAATTAGCTTATTTTGCGATGCGCGGGATAAGTAAAAGATCTTTATTAGTATCAAGCAAAACCCAATTGGCAACGCTACCGATAAATATATAATGATTTCGGCCATGTCCTTGCGTTCCCATGACAATAAGGTCACTTTTTAATTTTTTAGCTTCTTGTATGATAGTAGGTCCCGGATAACCCAGTTTGAAGATAAAAGCATTTTTATTAAGTTTTTTACTATATTCGGCGATAAATTTTCGTATTTTGTTTTCTAAATAAAATTGAATTGCTTTTCTAATTTTTAGCACCTTAACTTTGGCAATATGCATTTCTTCTTTTTTCAATAAAATTTCATAATCATAGTCGCCAATGTGTAATAAGCGAATAATACTTTTTGGGAAAAATTTAAGCGTATAAGCTAATGCTTCTTTGCTTGGCTTAGAAAAATCAACTGGGACAAGAATTTTACGATAGGTAGTTTGCGCTGGATTTTTTACAATTAATACAGGATATTTCGTTTTTTTGGCTATGTATTCAGCAGAGGTACCAACAAAGGTATCGCGTAAAAAATGTTTTGAATGCGCACCTATTACTAATAAATCAACTTTATTCTTTTTGGAAAAATGCAGTATTTTCTCAGCCGGCGAACCTTTGCTAACGATAATATAATTTATGTTTACCTTGTGCCGAGAGAATGCTTCAATTTTTTCTCTTAACTGCATTTCTTTGTATTCAACTGTGGTTAACCAAACTTTTTTTGATAATATTTTTTTAAATGTTGAATCTAAAAAATTATCCATTGGTTGTTTTTGAACAATATGTAATACCGTTAAATTAGCCTTTCTCTCTTTGGCAATCGCCACTGCGCGTGCTAATGCATAATCTGAGGTTTTAGAAAAATCAATTGCCACTAAAATTGAACCATTTTTTTGTGTAATGCGACTCATGATTGAGTGTCCTTTATGCATTATCTAAAAAATTGGAGCTAAAGCAATCTAACTTGACTTGTGAACTCTGGACGATTGATTAATATTAGCACGTTTCCGAAATGCGCGTGAAGGTTAGGTCAACAGGTACTTTTTATATAAAAATTTAAATACCGACATGGTGTACTTATTTCCCACTAAATCAATCATCAATGTGTTTACGCTGAGCCTTTTTGTCCCCGAGGTGTTTTTTATTCGTCAGTCGTTTTTCAACCGAGGCTTTCGTAGGTCTGGTTTTTCTGCGTTTCTTGGGTGGATATGCCACACTTTTTATCAGTGCCTGTAATCTTTTAAACGCATCTTGTTTATTTTTTTCCTGAGTACGAAATCGATCGGCCTTGATAATTAAATCGCCTTGCGTTGTCAGGCGTTTTCCTAAGTGCAGAATTAATCTTACACGAACATCTTCCGGCAAAGACTTGGTATTCAGTACATTAAAACGTAATTGTACGGCGGTAGCGACTTTATTCACGTTCTGGCCGCCCGGCCCTGAAGAAGTGATGAAGGTCAGTGAAAGCTCTTTCATATCGATAAAAATTGTGGGTGTGACCTTCATCCTGACTCCTGCTGATCTTATGTTAGTTACTCTGTTTCGCGATATTCCAAAATATCACCTGGCACGCATTCCAAATATTTACATATT
>CAYUYG010000172.1:0-4579 GCA_964449125.1 uncultured Coxiellaceae bacterium
GTATCCGTGCGTTCTAATGGCGCAGCAATTAGTTTAACGGCTGCTGACCTTGATCTTAACACCACTGGTGCAATAGACAGTGGCGCAGGTAGCATCACCATTTCACAAAACACTGCCCTGGGTAGCATTGGCTTAGGTAATGCCAGTGGTACGATGACCATTAGTGGCAGTGAATTACAACGTATCACCGCAAACACGCTTAATTTGGTAACGCCAAGCAATGGCGAATTTTTTGTAGACGGTGTAACGGCCGCCCAAAGTGCCAATATAAGTAATACACTGTCATTAAATGCAACAGCAGGAACGTTGGGACACATTACATTCCAAAATAATCCATCCAGTTTCAGAGCGTTATCAGCACTAGCTGATAACGGCATTATGGTTGGTGCAGGCGCAGCTATTACAACAACCATCACTGGCCTCACTTTAAATGGGGATGCAGGCGGTGGCACAGGTGGTAATGATAACATCACATTAAATAGTAGTTTAATGTCTGCTGGCACGCTCACGTTGAGTGCTGCGAGTGGCGGTATCATATTGTCAGCGCCAATTAATCTCACTGGAAATGGTGTCACAGTCAGTAGCAATATAATAGGAAGCGGCAATTCATTAATTATTGATAGCGGCACAGGTACGGCTCGATTTGGCAATTTGTCTACCGCTAGTCTCACGGTGAGTGGCGATTTGATTGCAGTGAATGGTGCGTCAATCGTAACGACAGGTGCTCAAATTTATAACGCCCAAATAGATTTTGGCGGGAACACCAGCATGACTGCCAGCGATTTCACTTTTAATGATAATATTTTTGGCTCAGGTGTTTCCGTAACGTTGAATGGCCAACCAGGGAATAATACTTTTACAATAAACGGTACCGTAGCTTTTGCTAATTTAAATGTGATAGGCAGTGGCTCCAATAATATCCTTTCCGTTGATGCAGGTTCTAATACAGAATGGTTAATCACTGATGCAAATCAAGGCAGCTTAAGCGGTGCAGGTGTAACAGGCAATTTCACCTTCGCAAATATACAGAATCTGGTAGGTGGTAATAACGGTAATACCTTTACGTTTGATGATGGTGCAAGCCTCAGTGGGGTGATTGACGGTCGTAATGCAATGCAATCAAATACACTTAATTACGCAGCGTATGGCACGCCGATTAATGTCAATTTGGCGAGTACACTTTACTCTGGCGAAACGCGTAATAGTGTTGATGCTGTTGTAACTGAATTTGCAAATATCACGAATGTTATCGGCAATGATTTGGGCGTATTGACCCTTCCCAACCAGTTTTCTCCTTTAAATTTCACTGGATCAAGCAGTGGTTTTTATGATGATGATCCGTTGTTCTTCTCACAATTCTTGAACTTTACAGCATTAAATAATACGACCCCAGTTGTCTTTGGTGTACCATCTGTTTACAACGTTGCAACCAGTCAATTAACGGTGAATGGTGTGCCTGTCCAAATGACGGGATTTAATTATCTTAATTTCTCCGGTGATATCACTATTATCAATGGCCCGATCCCGCCTATTCCGCCCGTCCCTCCAATACCAAATGATGATGGTAGTGTCAGCCGTATCTTAAGTCCTTATGATGGCCAAAGTCTCGATTCAGTTAGCCGTGCAATAGTAGATTCACTGATAACAAATAATGTTGGCACCACGTCTAATGTTAGTAAGCTCATCATCGGCGAAACGAATCTGGCAGCGCAAAGCGCTAGTCACGGTGTCTATAATAGTCCGGCTGCACTGAAGGTAATGTTGAGCAATAAATTAATGACTAGTATGTCTGCAATGCAAGCCCCCGACGTGCTGGCTAATAAAGATATGCGTCAATTCGCATTACTTTTCTTCGCATTTGTTGGGATTGTAATGGTTCGCAGACAATCCAGAAAGGAAAAAGCAGTCCGCATCGCGAGAGAATTGAGTGTAGCGGATCGTTATGATTTAACTTTAATGTCCTTTGAGTTACGCAGTGCATTAAATGATATTTTGGGTTACACCAATCTAATGGAACAAATGAATATCAGTTCAACACAAAAAGAATTGCTTGCTCAAGTTAGTTCAGAATCCAATTTGCTACTCAAGGACATCGAAAAAATCGAACAATTTGCTGCCATGGATAGAGAAGAAATGTCTAAGATCACCTTTAAATTACGTACCACACTCAATAATATCATTGGATTTTCTGCAATCATGCAAAGTGGTGAAGTAGGTGAATTTTCTCCTGATGAAAAAAACTTCCTGGATAATATTTTGCTTGGTACTGATAAAATGCTTGAAGCTATTCCAGTCGATTGATTTTAAATGTCTCTACTCTTTAACTAATCACGATATCCTCTCGCTTTCCCTTGCTTTTACCGCATGCCGCATTCAGAATGATTTTTCTTTACGAAAGGGGATTGCATGCGCGTATCTTACTCTCATTTTCTAATGTTTAGTTTAAGTCTGATGAACTTGCTATCGACTGCCTACGCGAGCGATAGTCAGCTCACTATTATTAATCATTTCAATCATCCTTTGAGATTTGTTGTAGGAACGAATGTTGCTACCTTGCCTGATTTGCATGAAGTATCCGTGCCTGTTAATGGGCAAACACACACTAGGGTAGTGGATAATCAATTGCAGGCGTATGTTCGAGTTGATCCACTCGAATTTTCAAAATCAGATTATGCATTTTTTGGTGTCAAAAATGAAAATAGCCAAGCCATTGTGCGTGGATATTTAAGCTCAGGCATTGCATTCAGTTGGATTCAGAATCAATCCGTCACTTTCTGCACGCCTGAGGTCTATAAAACTAAGCATGCTTGTTAACTGACTTGCGCAGCTGTGTTTTTGTAAATTAGCATCAGCAGGAAGCTGGTCATGCATAATAATCCTGCAGTCCAAAGCGGCACATGTATATTGATGTAACCCAGTGGGCCGGCAATCATGCCACCCACTGTCCAAGTCAGAGCCCCAATGGAGCCGGTGACACCCATGATCCAGCCTTGCGTATCTTCATCTGCCAGATTTGAAAACATACCGAGTGCGACGGTAAAGCAAATCACATCACTCATTGCATTTAAGATGACCCATAACCATTGCGCCACTTCTCCCTGACTTACTGCTGCGCCAATATTCGCGATTGCCATCGTAAAAATAAAAAATGTAAAAGCATTATTTTCATTTTTAAACATTTTCAAAATGAAGCGAGCGAATAAACTGGTAGTGATAGCAAAAATAATGCCGATAAATGCCACAAATAAGCCCAGTTTTAATACGCTGTAATGGTATATTTCCATAAAAAACCAATTTATGGTTTGGTAGTAAAGACTCCAAGCTAAAATAAAACAAAAATATAAGAGTGAAAGTAGCCTGAATCTTTTTTCCGCAAACGCAGCGATAAATAAGGCAAATCCTTTGGTTAATTGAATGGCTTGTTTAGCATGCGGCAATACTGTTTCACGAAAAGAATAGAATAGAAAAATAGCATTAATCAGGCACACGCCTGCTGCAATCCAAAAAGGTGTGTCATAACCAAACCAACTTACAAGTTTTTTGTCTGCTGTAAAACCACCCAGTATGGGGCCGAGGATTAATCCTAAAGAACTCGTAAACACGACCCAAGCGAGTAATTTGGTTTTATTGGCAGCCGTACTGACATCGATAATAGCCGCGGTCGCGATGGGTTGCGTGCCTGCAGCGAGTCCTGCCAGAGCGCGGCTAATTAAAAAGATGGCGAGACTGTTGAGGACAATGCCTAGGCCCGCAATGGCATAACTTGCTGCGCTTCCTAGTAAGCAAAGCAGAAGTATTTTTTTACGGCCAAATTTATCAGATAAATCACCTAAAATCGGTGTGCTAAAAAACATAAACAAGGGAAACAAAGCCAGTGAAAATCCATACAAAAAATCTCTAACTAATAAAGGTGTGTCTTCTGGCACGATACTGCCGCTGGTTTGTAAAATAAGCGGTGTGAGTACTGGCAACACCAGAATAATGCCAGCAACATCTAATAAAATGACCATAAAGAGTGGCAGTAATGCCATCATTGGGGATTGGTTTGGTTTCATAACAATACTCATGTATAAGCGGAAAAAAACTGGCTAAGGGTTGCGATGAGACAGGTTATGCCAAAGTAGTTTTTCCACGTAGTTGATAAAGAAAGATGTCAACATTGATAACGATGGAAAACTTACTTGCGCATTGGATGTACCTCAAGCGAGAAAACTTCAGAAGGTGGCTAGATTAAACCAAGTTTGTAAGTAGAGCAAGTCTTGTTTATCGATAAGGGTTATTACTAAGTGCTATTGTGGGACACCTATGAAAAAATAAAATTTTTCATTTATTTAAGGAAGCACATCTTATGGCCTTGTTTGAAGACACTGATGAGAAATTGCAGGATTTAAGCAAGGATCGAGTGGAACCCGGTCAGAATAGTTTAACCACTAATCAGGGTTTAAAAATAGAAGACAATCAAAACACACTGAAGGCGGGAGTGAGAGGGCCGTCCTTACTCGAAGATTTTATTTTTCGCGAAAAAATTACGCATTTCGATCATGAAAGAATTCCTGAACGTATTTTGCATGCCCGCGGG
>CAYUYG010000173.1:0-4577 GCA_964449125.1 uncultured Coxiellaceae bacterium
CAATGTGATTGCACCCGGACCGGTCGATACCCCGTTAGAACGGGGCGCATTTCCAGGTAGTGAGGCAGAATTTAATGCTGAGGCAGCGGTTGGTGTACCCATGCAACGAGTGGCGCAGCCAGAAGAAATTGCACCAGCAGTATTGTTCCTTGCCAATCCTGCTCTGTCAGGCTATATCACTGGTGCTATTTTACCAGTCGATGGAGGCGATGTTGCTTCACCATTAATGAATGCGTCTGCGCATAAGCAGTAAACTTTTTAAATTTATTTATCTGATCATTTGCAAATTAAATAATTCTGCTTCCATTGCTTGCTTCTGGCGAATCATGTCATTGACCATTTGCAAGCTTACCTTAGCTTGGGATGATTTTTGGTAGCTACTCAATCGATATAAGCCATATCCTGTTGGCACAAGATTAGCAATATTGACATTATTGTTAATGTTTACAGTTAAATTTTGAATGTTAGCTTGGAGATTATTAATACGCTGCGCAACGGCTCTCCCTCGTTCGTATCCAGATTTAAATGCAGGATAAGTATAAGGTGAACACACGGGCGGATAAGGTTGATTAGATTTGCCTATTGCAAAGGCATTATCAGATTGATTGCAGAGCTGCATTTCGCGCATCTGTCTTTTTGCTTGTCCTTGTTGCCATCCTGCCTGATATCGCTCCTTGTTAACGGGATAACCGTAACCCGGACATTCCGACACCATACGGGCCAAACTGCGCATTGGGCCGCCTGCTCGACCTTCTTTGAAGCCCTGATCAAACCAATTAACTGAACACTCTTGTTTAGAAAAATGGGTCGCATAAACCGGGAAAGCAATGAGCATGAGCGCAATTAATGCTAATTTTTTCATAAGGTTGATCCTGCATGTAGCGTAGAATGTTAAATAATATGCAGAATAATATAGGCAGATCAATATATAGTCAAATACGAAATGGGTATTAACTGAACATCCTTAAAGTAAAAAAGCCGCGCATTAGCACGGCTTTTTGGTTAAGTGACGCAGTTAAGCTGCACAATGATCGGATTGGGAACAAATCGCCTTTTCCACATTTAACAATCCAGAACCGTAAGTATTGTTTGGAATGTGTGATCCGGGAATGCCACCACAATTTTCTCTTGTTGTTTTAGGTTCAGCGCTTTTCTCGAAAATAGAAATTGTTTGATCGATATTACCAATCAGATTTTTATTAAACGACCAGAGCAATGCTGCTGCACCAACCGCATGCGGACCCGCCATCGAGGTGCCACTCCACATAGCAGATTCATAACGGCTACCTGGCACAGAAGAACGAATGCTAACACCGGGCGCTGTAATATTAGGACCTGTACCACCGTCTAACAAAGATGGACCGCGGCTTGAGAAGGAAGCAATATTATCATTACGATGATTAAATGCGCCCACTGCCAAGGTAAGACCAGAATGCCAAGCTGGCGGTGCATCAATGGAAGCACAACCCGGTCCTTCATTACCTGCTGAGGCAACCACCAAAATACCTGCTTTTTTCATTGCCTGCAGTGAAGGTAAAATTTCATCACCCTTACAGCCTTCATCAGGCGTACAACCCCAAGAATTATTAATGATGTGCGGTGCTTTAGTTGGATCACCATCTTTCAATGCATTTCCTTTGAGAGGATAAGGCGCTAAGAAAAATTCAAAACACTCAATATAGCTGGCTGGTGTACCCACGCCATTGTCCATATTTTTGCAAGCCATCCATTGTGCTTTCGGAGCGACACCAATCTGATTACCTTTTCCATCATCCCCTACAATCGTACCCATGGTATGCGTGCCGTGACCAACATCATCACAAGGAGCCTGGCTATTATAGCCGCATGAACTGGTCGCGATTGAATCATCGATACGACCGTGAATAGCATCATGCCAGTTATAATTATGATTGACGGTTCCATTGGGTGAGAATCCACGATACTGATGAATCAAAGCAGGATGGTTCCATTGCACACCCGTATCTTGTCCAGCGACAACAATGCCTTCACCGCGAACATGATAATTTTCCCACACTTTGGTGGCCCCTATACGAACGAGGTTTTGTTCAGGCCCAGTTTTTTCACCAGATCGCAATGAAAGGGTATCTTGTATTTTAGGTAACTTTAGCTTCACAGAAGGATTACCCATGATTCTGGCAACATCTGGTCGCGTAGACAGCGCTTTAATCAATTCAGCGCTTGGGTTTTCTACGACAATCATATTTTCAATATAAAATTGGCGGAAATTGACTTTTTTTGATTGTAGAAAATCAACCAGTGGTGCTTGCGAAGTGAGGGCGGTATTTCTGAGTGTATCGTAAACATAACGGCCTTTTTCTTCACGCGAAGAAAGAGAATCTGCCGCACTTAAATCAGCTTGATCTTTCATAATAATAAAGACGCTGTGATGACTTTGCTGTTTTGATTTAAATTGATCCTGGACATATTTGTCTATCTTTGGATTAAGCGGCAGTACGGAAGCGTGAACGAATTGATTGCTCATGACAGAGACAATACCAATAGCCAACAACAGTTGTTTTAGATTCATTTTTTCTTTCCATGTGATTAACAATAAAATTTTGCCACTCTACCTTACTTATTTTTATGCAAAAAACAATACTTAGTTTCGATATTTACTCGCTTATATGCTTTGATTACCGCAAGGCCTATGCTAGATTATTTTTCCTTTAGACGCATGATAAGTGAGCTAGGATGGAAAAAGAATACTGGCTACAGAAATGGCAATCACACGACATTACTTTCCATGAGCAAGAAATTAATGCTGATTTGATTACTTACGCACATGAATTAAATCTGACAGCTGATGATTATGTCTTAGTACCACTGTGTGGAAAAACACGAGACATGCTGTGGTTGGCTGACCAAGGTTTTAATGTCATCGGTGTTGAAATCAGTGACATTGCGTGTAAAGATTTTTTTGCCGAACTCAATGTCCAACCTAGCATCACAAACCACCTTAATTACACAAAATATCAGCACAATAATATTGAACTACTCTGCGGGGATTTATTTGATTTAAAAACGACGGATTTACCCGCGATTCAGGCGGTATATGATTGCAAAGCTTTAATTGCCCTACCCCCAGCTATGCGCAAACAATATGTCAATCATTTAGCATCATGTTTAGGAAAAAAAATTAGTCTTCTCTTAATCACCAGGGCAACGGATTGCGAAGTGAAACCTCCTCCTTTTTCCGTAGATAGCGCAGAAATCAATTTATTATACGGGCCTTATTTTGAGATTAAACAACTGAAAGATGAATCTATTCGGAATATTCCAGAAAAGTTAATTAAAAAAGGTTATACCGAAATGAGAGAAAGTGTTTATTTGATTTCGGAAAAATCTACTCATCGTTGAGCTTACTGAATGAGACCCTGGATGCGTTCTGCATCCAGGGGTTTGCCTGTGAGTTCCGCTACGCGAGAATCTTTGCAATTTACCCGCCTATTGGACCACTTTGTTTAGGTAAATCTTTCAACAAGGGCAAGGGATTTTCCGGATGCTGAAGATTTGGAATCAAATCCGTCGATGCGCCACCTGGAAAACGTTTAATGTTTGGATATTGCATGAGTGATTTATCAAAACCAATAATGACGGGATCAACAATAGCGCCGATCCATCCATTATCTTCACCCGAATAACGACCTGGAGAAGACGTCATCACACGCATCGGTGCAGCGCCATTAAAAATCATGTCATATTTTTCGTAAGGATCCATCGTTAGATTATAAAGCGCACCAATTGCACCCAGATTCGCTTCCACCCCTAACCAGGAATCTTTAGCAGTATAAAGATATTTCCACGCGATATTAAGCCAAGGTTGTTTCGGATCTCGAATGTCAGCACGCACACCCTGGAAAGTTTCGCCATCCACGTACACCCAAGAATCACGCGATGAGTGGGGTGTTTTACCTAAAATATAAGCACTATTATCAATGCTATCAAAATAAATGCCCTTACCATCATTGCCTACCCAATCGTGCGGCGGCGGTGTTAAGCCCACCATGGCAGCCAATGTTGCCCATGCATCGATATGAGACATCATTTCTGAATACTGCACGCCAGCAGGAATATGGTTCGGCCACCACATAATACCGGGCACACGCCAACCTCCTTCAAAAGGTGAACCTTTTTCACCGCGGAATGGGGTTGTACCTGCATCAGGATACGCATCCAGCCAAGCACCATTATCAGCAGTCAGAATAACAATCGTATCCGGCGCTTCAGCACGAATAGCTTCCATGATCCGGCCGACATTAAAATCTAATTCCATTAAGGAATCAGAGTAATCACCTAAATGTGATTTGCCTTTAAATTCAGGCGCAGCATTCGTGGGGTTATGCATTTTAAGAAAATTGACATCCATAAAAAATGGTTTGCCATCTTTCGCATGCTGCTTGATGTAAGTAATAGCAGAATCCGTTTGACGCATATCAAAAGTTGCCATGCTCTCAAAAGTTATTGTGCCAACTTTTTTTGCTGCCTGCCCTGCCATCCCTTCCCACTCACCTAAATTCACCACACTGTCGTACATTTCATTGAATTGTGGATTGAAA
>CAYUYG010000174.1:0-4533 GCA_964449125.1 uncultured Coxiellaceae bacterium
AAGAAGTTTCAGATAACGTTCATCAGCAATTATCATCTTGCTTTCTCTTGTCTCTTGCATTGTGATTTCCTTGAAAAAAAAGTGGAATAATATTTATTGCGGAGAATGTGAATTGCTTGTGGAATTTTTGCGTTAACACGATGGTGCGGAATTGCGCGCTAGTATGCACATGTGACGAATGACATGCAATGCTCAGAAATAATTTTTATAAATATTTACTAATAATTTATCAATCCCTAAAATTCTCAAAGTGTAATGGAATCTCGACTTTCGCTGCACGCAACATCGCAATCACTTCCTGCAAAGCATCGCGTTTTTTTCCTGTCACTCGCACTTGTTTATCCTGAATCGCGGTCTGAGCTTTCAATCCAGATTCTTTAATTAACTTGATAATTTTTTTCGCTTGCTCTGTTTCAATTCCCTGTTTTACTTCAACTAATTGTTTTGCCTCACTCAAATTCACATTCACTTCCTTGTAATCAAGCGAACGCACATCGAGGCCACGCTTGGCTAATTTATTCCGTAAAATTTCGTCGACTTGTTTCAGCTGAAAATCAGTAGGTGCAATAATGGTCATCTTATCCTTGCTGAGTTCAACACGAGCATTCGTATCCTTGAAATCAAAACGATTGCTCACTTCACGATTTGCTTGATCCACTGCATTCGTCAGTTCGTGTTGATCAGTATTTGAAACAATATCGAAGGAAGGCATGACAGTTCTCCTGATAAATAGTTTCGTTATTTTACTGGAAATTCAAGCCTATTCAACCAAGTACCTTGACAGTCACACGCTGGGTTAATAGGATTCACCATTGCATTCAAAATGAGATAACGCATGTCGCTAGACTCCATACGCACACTGGTAAGAGAAGATCTGGAATCAACCGATCGATTCATCATCTCCAACCTGGAATCCCACATTCCCATGGTCAAGGAAGTCATTGAATATGTCCTGACCTGTGGAGGCAAACGCATACGTCCACTCGTATTATTATTGAGCGCTCGCGCATTAGCGCATCGTGGCGACAAGCAAATTGCATTAGCAGCCGTCATTGAACTAATACACACGGCAACCTTGCTTCATGATGATGTCGTAGACGGTTCCACTTTAAGACGCGGACATAAAACAGCAAATAATGTGTGGGGAAATGATGCCAGCGTTCTCGTCGGCGATTTTCTTTATTCACGTGCATTTCAAATTGTAGTGGAAGTCAAACATCAGCACGTTCTCGATATTTTTGCAAAAGCCACGCCCTATATTGCAGAAGGAGAAATCCTGCAATTAGTCAATTGCAATAATCCCGATACGACAGAAGATTTTTATTTCGATGTCATTGAAAGAAAAACTGCGAAATTATTTGAAGTGGCCGCACAACTAGGTGCAATACTTTCCTCAGAATGCTCCAATCAAATCGAAGCCATGCGTCAGTTTGGATTGCATCTCGGTCTCGCATTTCAATTAATTGATGATGCACTGGATTACAGTCAATCTGCAGAACAGACAGGAAAAAATGTTGGGCAGGATATTTCCGAAGGTAAAGCGACACTGCCATTAATTCACGCCATGCGAAAAAGCAAAGGCGCTGATCTTGAATTGATACGAAATGCCATTCAATCCGGTTCAAGCAAACATCTCGCCGATATCTTGGGAATTATTGAATCCACCGATGCGATAAAGTACACTGCCGACACTGCAAAACAGCATGCTTCCAAAGCAAAACAAGCACTGTCGCATATTATCGATACACCGTATCGAAAAGCGCTGGAAACATTGAGTGATTTTGCGGTGGAGAGAAGTTATTAAACCCAACAACAAAATTCGGGGTGTGGCTCAGCCTGGTAGAGCGCTGCCTTCGGGAGGCAGATGTCGCAGGTTCAAATCCTGTCACCCCGATTCAAAGTTTCGTAATTGTATTTCATTCGCGTTTCTAAAAACCACGTTAAATAAGTATTGATAAAACCCATCCGTCGCTTCGCGCCATCTTCCTCCGAAGGCTTAACGAATTAGGCGTAAATAAATACTTCAGCTCATCGAATAAATTCAGTACAATGTTTCCATGCTAAAACGCAAACCAGTACTACAACAAGTTTCCATTGATTTACTCGTCCGTGGTAAATATCAACCGCGACAACATTTTGATCCAGAAAAATTACAAGAACTCGCCGAATCCATCAAAAGCACCGGTGGTTTATTACAACCCATTGTTGTGCGTCCGCACAACGAGAAATATGAAATTGTCGCAGGTGAAAGACGTTGGCGTGCAGCAATGTTAGCAGGCCTTGGGGATATCAGCTGCTTGGTTTATCCATACTCAGATGAACAAGCATTGCAAGCTTCCATTATTGAAAATATTAGTCGTGCCGATTTAAATCCCATTGAAGAAGCCCAAGCTTACCAACGTTTGATTGATGAGTTTTTTTATTTACATGAAGAAGTCGCGGCCTCCGTTGGCAAATCACGCACGGCCATCACTAATTCCTTACGCTTACTCAAGCTGGACCCGCGTGTTCAAAAATTATTAATCATGGGCGATTTATCCGAAGGGCATGGCAAAATATTAGCCGGACTCGAAACGCATCAACAATATGAGTTAGCTGAACGCTGCGTCCAAAAAGGATGGAATGTTCGAAAAATTGAAGCCGAAGTTAAAAAGTTACAGCAACCGGCACCAGCTGGTAATGTTTACAGTGATGCCAATATTAAACATCTAGAATCTGCTTTGTCCGAACACATCGGTAACCGTGTACAAATTGACTATGAAGAGCGTGGCGGTGGCTTTGTCCGTATACGCTTTAACAATATCGATGAACTCGAAGGCCATTTTGACCGCATTGGTTTTGAGTACGAGAAATAGTGCTGCTAAATTTGACACCCCTCACGTGCATTGCTACCCTCGCGAAATATTTTTTACTAAATGATAAGGATAGCAATGTTTACGCACAGCACACGAGCGGATGACGTTAAAAATGAAATTAAAAATAGAAACGTTTTAGTTAAAGTAATTGAATCAAAAGTTGGCAATGACTCCCATTGGCTTTTTTTATTAAACCAGCTAAAAAATCCTCGCACTGTCCGTCCTGTAAAAAAACTACAACCCGAACACAATCGCAATATAACTTGGAATGCAGAAATAGGTGCTTGGGATTATCGAAATGTAGATGGAAAAAAACGAGGTCGGAAAAAAGCTACCCCGTTTGTAAAAAAGACTCCGACCACTGCCCCGCCTCGTGACGGTCGCATGAATTACTATGGTCAAGATAGTCTTGATTATATTGGTCTTGGTTTTGTAATGAAAGCGGTAGATGGTCGCTCTTTAGTACAAGTAAAATCACCCTATATATTCTCTAGAAATATTGCTTCTAGAACGAGCCCCTGGATTTTTGATAGAAGAAAAAATAATACAGGATTAAAAGCACCCTCTTTACGCAGCACTACTCTCGAGGCCATTGGAGAAAACAACGACAGAGCACAAGGAAATCCGAAAGCGTTAGATTGGAATGAAATTATTGCCTCGCCCTCACTAGAAGCAGTTAGTTTTTTATTTGCGCCACACGATGAGTTTACTTGCCGCCTCAATCTGCAACTTAAACGCGCGTTAATTCAAAAAGAATTAGGTCAAACTTTACCCTTAGTAATCATGGGTAAAAATACACCTGTAAAGGAATATACGCTATGCCAACAATTTGCTGATGCAGCAAGTTTATTCAACCTGAGTCGACAAGCTACACCTTCAATCCGAGTTTTTAGAAATCAAATAAACTTCCTCCAACTCATTCTCGATTTTAATGAGTTAAAAAAACAACAGATGGGTAAAGAAAATCTGCATACACCTGATGCATCGCTGGAGAAAGAAATAGGAAAATTAATACTATGCTTATACGCCAATCGTAATCACGCCTATAACAATACTAGCAAGCTATTTT
The DNA here is from genome assembly GCA_964449125.1 of uncultured Coxiellaceae bacterium. GTDB lineage: Bacteria > Pseudomonadota > Gammaproteobacteria > DSM-16500 > DSM-16500 > Aquicella. Next base: position 3,925 of record CAYUYG010000174.1, read on the forward strand.
TCCAACTATTAAATGCACTTGAATTTCCGATTAAATCACCCTTACTTGACGAATGTCTCCAAAGTGCTATTACAGACAATGAACAAAGTATAGCGCAATTATTAATCGCCAAAGGCGCTGATATTAATTATGTTCCAGAAGGGAAAAAGACGAGTTCTTTTGCCCTGGCAATTGAGCTGGACCGTCGTGCGGTTGTGGCAACAATGGCAAACTTACCTGCAGAGAGATTTAAACAAAAGACTTTAAAACAAATTCTTCAAGGCCAATTTTAGTGTACCAAAATTTATTTACTGCTCTACCAGTGAATAAATGAGGATTTGCATTACGTGCTAAATGAAAACCTAATGCTACAGATGCATCCAATCCAATGGAAAAGTAATTATTCATTTCCAGTATTCTAATATCATCTGGATTATCAATATCGTTCATTGTAACTTTCCATGTATCAATTGTAACTGTTTTCGCTTCATTTATATTCTTTAATATATATAATAACTTTTCGCCATCATAACCAAGACCCCACCCTAATGAACCTGCTAAATCCTTACCAGTACCTAATGGAATTATACCAATTGGAATGGTTGATGGTATTTGTAATTTACTCATCTG
>CAYUYG010000175.1:0-4519 GCA_964449125.1 uncultured Coxiellaceae bacterium
AAAAAAGGAGCCGGATTTCCGCACTAACCTGATTTTCAGATGGGTTAAGCAGTGGCTACGCGTGACGCCCGATCTGGAAGAGGAACATTTTTTCGTGCGAAAAAAATCATTGCTGTATGCGACGCCTTTGTTTTTTGCGTTGGTTTTGATTGAATTCACGGATGTGGTGTTTGCTTTTGACAGCATACCAGCCATTTTTGCCATTACAACGGATCCCTTTATCGTATGGACTTCTAATATTTTTGCCATACTGGGTTTGCGCGCTTTGTATTTTTTGTTAGCCAGATTGGTCATGCGTCTGCAATTGCTAGCTTACGGCATTGCGTTGATACTGGTCTTTATTGGCGCGAAAATGATGATGGCGCCGTGGTGGAAAATACCCGGGCAATGGTCGCTTGTGGTAATTGCTTCTTTATTGGTAGTGTTTAGTTTGCTAAGCGTGTGGCAACTTGTAAAAAAAGGAAAATGACCATGCACCCTGTCAAGACACCCATTTACCAGATTGCGCAAATACGCGAGCTGGAACGATTGGCGCAAGAACGTTTTAATATTTTGTCTGAGACGTTGATGCTGCGTGCAGCAAAGGCGGCATTTGATTTTTTACAACGACGCTGGCCGCATGCACATACGCTTTCAGTGTTTTGTGGAACAGGGAATAATGGCGCTGATGGTTTTGTCTTGGCAAGACTTGCGCATGAGCGCGGCTTGCAAGTTTCCATCTGGCAAGTGGGTAGTGCAGATAAATTGCAAGGTGAGGCTGCGCAGGCACGTGATCTTTGTCAGCAGCTCAATTTACCCATCAAGGAATTTCAAGCCAATGCTGATATCGGTGTGCCCGATGTCATCGTTGATGCTATTTGTGGTTTGGGTTTAAAAGAGGATTTACGCGATGACGCAGCACGCGCTATCGCAAAAATGCAACGTTCTCGTGTGCCCGTTTTGGCGATGGATGTACCGACGGGAATTGATGCAGATACTGGCAGTGTGCGGGGTACGGCCATTCATGCTGAAGCGACTATTACTTTTATTGGTTTGAAGTTGGGTTTATTGACCGGTAATGGCATTGCGTATGCTGGCGAAATCATCACCAGTGATTTGCAATTGCCAACCGAGTTATTTTCTTTCGTTGAACCCATTGCTGAAAAATTGCATTTACAGGGGTTTGCAAGTTATCTTAAGCCGCGCACGCGTGACTGGCATAAAGGTTTATCGGGCCATGTACTCGTGATAGGTGGTGATTTGGGTTTTTCTGGCGCGCCACGCATGGCGGCTGAAGCGGCTTTGCGGGTAGGTGCGGGTTTGGTTAGCATTGCTACGCAACCAGAAAATGCCGTGATAATGAATGCCAACTGCCCTGAACTAATGTGCCACGGGGTGAAAGAATCAAACGATCTGACGCCTTTGTTGGATAAGGCGGATGTGGTGATACTCGGACCAGGCTTAGGCCAATCGGCTTGGGCGAGAGGGTTATGGGAGGCGGCCCTGAAGACCGACTTGCCTACCATCATCGATGCGGATGGCTTGAATTTATTAGCTCAAACTGAGTTAAATGGGAAGCAGTGGATATTAACGCCACATCCAGGCGAGGCAGGGCGTTTGTTAAATATGACGGCTCAATCTATTCAGCAAGACCGTCTGGAGGCAATCAAGGCCATCACTAAACGTTATGGCGGGGTATGTGTGCTGAAGGGAGCAGGAAGCCTGATTTTAGCACCTAATAGCCTTCCGGGCTTATGTACAAAGGGTAATCCAGGCATGGCATCGGCTGGTATGGGCGATGTCTTGAGTGGTGTGATTGGGGGCTTATGTGCACAAGGATTACCGCCGAGTGAAGCAGCAAAAATGGGTGTTTGTTTGCATGCCGCAGCAGGGGATTTAGCGGCTAAAGACGGCGAAAGAGGAATGATAGCAACTGATTTAATGCCTTATATACGGCGTTTAAGCAATACAAGTAACATTTAATGAAAGAACTATTAAAACAAATTGAATCAGAAATCGGCATGCTCGAATTGGGCGCACAACTGGCGGCAGCACTGACCAGTAGTGGCGTCATTTATTTGTACGGGGAATTGGGAGCAGGTAAAACGACGCTGACCCGTGGTTTTCTCCGTGCCTTAGGGCATGAAGGTAAAGTAAAAAGCCCCACTTACACCTTGGTTGAGCCTTACGAATTGTCGGGGCGCCATGTGTTCCATTTTGATCTTTATCGTTTACAAACTGCGCAAGAACTCGCGCATATCGGCATCCACGATTATTTTTTTCCGGAGTCGATTGCTTTAATTGAGTGGCCGCAAAAGGGTTTTCCATTATTGCCGCCTGCGGATTTAGCTTGTTATATTGAAATGAGTGACACGAGTAGAACGATACGTATCGAAGCTTGCACGTTACTAGGCGAAACGATCCTGAGTCGATTAAAAGGGAATTAAATGCGGCGCTTAGTGTGGTTAGGCTTACTGTTCTGGCTGCCATTCATTGCATTTGCAGAGCCTGTGTATTTAAGTGGACTGCGTATTCAGCCTGGTCCTGCTTCCTCTCGTTTTATTTTTACACTCAGCCAAAAAACCTACGGGTTAGTGAAATACACGCCGACTTCACGTCGTTTAATCATTGAATTTAAAAATACGCAACAGCGTTTTCGAATTCATGATGCCAAACTGATGGGTTCCAATGTGGAATCGATTACGACACACAAAACTGCTAACACGGTGCAGTTTATTTTGCGTGTACGCAACAGAGTAAAATGGAATACTCACTTTTTACCGGAAGAGGTGGATAAAAGTGTGCAATTGCAATGGGATGTGATTTCTATCAATTCCTCGCCGCCACCTAGACTTCACAAACCTTTGAAAACACTGACGCAAAATAAAGTGGTCATTACAAAAAAACAGGTTAAACAAACCATCCGTCAGGTGGATCAGTTGCTTGCCTCGCATACACCCCTCGTTAATAAACCGTCAGTGGTGAAGCTCGATAAAGAAAAAATTAATAAAATAGTCACTGAGACCAAGGTTGAGTCACCTGCTAAACCTCAGCAATTTGTGGTGGTGATTGATGCGGGACACGGTGGTAAAGATACGGGTGCTATTGGTGCTCGCGGTCGGCAGGAAAAAACGGTTGTACTCAATATTGCCAAAAAATTGGCGCAAGAAATTAATGCAACACCGAATATGCGCGCGGTGATGACGCGTAATGGCGATTTTTTTGTGACCTTGTATGATCGTTTGAAATTAGCGCGTAAGGGTGAGGCAGATTTGTTTGTGGCGATTCATGCCGATGCGCATTTTGACAAAAAAGCGGCTGGCGCTTCTGTTTATACCTTATCTCAACGTGGTGCTTCCACCATGGCGGCGCGCTGGTTGGCCTTACGTGAAAATCATTCTGAGCTGGGTGATGTGCAATTAAATGAGCTTGAAGATCAGAGTACGACACTGCGTTCTGTCTTAATTGATATGGCACAAATTGTGACGCACCAAGATAGCATGCGGGTGGCGAGCAAAATTCTCGATGCGGTGGAAACGATTGCCGCACTGCATTATTCGCATGTCGAACGCGCGCCGTTTCTGGTTTTAAAATCACCTGATATACCGTCAGTGCTGGTAGAGACGGGGTTTATTTCTAATCGCCGTGAAGAAGAGCGTCTTGCGAATCCTGCGTACCAGCAAAAATTGGCGCATGCGGTATGGCAGGGCATTCGTCAATATATGGTCAAATATGCTACCGTAAACTGATAACGGTAACAGTTGTCTCTCCCTCGCAAAAATATTATCGTTAAGCAATTCCTATTCCGGCGCTAAAATTAATGAAACGTATTCAAAAATTGACTTCTTTATTGGCCAACCAGATCGCAGCCGGCGAGGTGATTGAGCGGCCAGCATCTGTTGTGAAAGAATTGGTCGAAAATAGTCTCGATGCTGGCGCGACGCAAATCGATATTGATATTGAGCAGGGCGGCATGCGCTTAATTCGCGTGCGCGATAATGGTCAAGGTATACACAAGGATGATTTGCCGCTCGCTTTGAGTCGCCATGCCACCAGCAAAATTGCGCAGCCGGATGATTTGTCGCAAATTTTGACACTGGGGTTTAGAGGGGAAGCGTTGGCGAGTGTCGCCTCTATTTCACGCTTGAGTTTGATCTCGGCACTCGCCAAAAATCCTGGTTGGCAGTTGAGTGTCGAAGGTGACCGGGAAGCTGCCTTAGCGCCCGCACCGCATCCACAAGGCACCACCGTGGACGTGTACGATTTATTTTTTAATACACCGGCGCGTCGTAAATTTTTGCGTTCCGAAAAAACCGAATTTGAACATATTGATGCTTTGTTAAAACGCATGGCTTTATCATCCCTGCAAGTCAGTTTTACTTTACGGCATAATCAAAAAATTGTCCGCCAATATCATCCAGCGCCTTCCTTGCAACAAGCCAATGATCGTTTAAGCGCCTTGTGCGGTCCAAGTCTTGTTGAGCACTCCGCTTATCTTGATGCTGAAGGTTCGGGGATCGCTTCGACTGGCTGGCTCTCC
>CAYUYG010000176.1:0-4518 GCA_964449125.1 uncultured Coxiellaceae bacterium
CGATTTTCCATGATCAATATGAGCAATAATAGAAAAGTTACGAATATTTTGCATAGACATTCTAAAATCCTGATAAGCGGCATGATGTTAACGCATTTTTGAAGAATATACCAATGAGAGATCATACAAAATCCGCATGAATTCAGTTATGATCAAGAATGATACAGAGAGAACTTGAATGAGGAGACACCATGGCAAGCCCAAGTGGTAAATTAGCGTTACAAACGGTAGCAATGCCGGCTGACACCAATGCAAACGGTGATGTGTTTGGCGGCTGGCTCGTGTCGCGCATGGACATGGCAGCCGGCATTGAAGGACGCTGGCGCGCTAAAAGTCGCGTCGTGACGGTCGCAATCGATGCGCTCACTTTCATTAAGCCCGTCTATACCGGCGATACGGTTGCCTGCTACGCCGAGGTTATGAAAGTCGGCAGAACGTCCATGCAAATTAAAATAGAAGTATGGACGCAATCCTTACTGGATGACTTGCCGAAAAAAGTATCCGAAGGCCAGTTCACGTTTGTTGCTATTGATGAACACGGACGCCCGCATCCTATCGACCGCTAAAATTTAACACCACCAATAAACGTCGATAATCTCCTTGCGGCAAGGAATCCGGAAAAACAATAAAAGTGCGCGGCCAATAGTGGCCAGCGCATTGAAAACGCAATACAGCAAACCAACGCGTGATAGTGCTATGGCCACTTAATTTAGCAGTATCGATTCGATCCGGCATTTGGAGATGCCATTCTTTGCTGCCTGTGTAACGCAAACCAGGCAGCACAGGAAAACGCAGCATATAAATACCGTACACTATCAATATGAGCAATAAAAAGCCCTTAAGCCAGGCGAGGACCGGCAATAGAAAAAGAATAACCGTCGTCGCCAGCAATCCCAGGGAAATCAATAGCGCATACTGCCTTGAGTAATGTAATTTAAAATCGCGATCGTGCATGCTGGCGTATCATGTCCGTTATGTGTTTAACAGCAGGGTCTTCCGGGATTTCCCGCCCCATCAGCCAGGCAAATAGCTGTGGATCAGGCTGACTCAGCAAGTCAACAAATAGCATTTTATCTTGATCGGATAAAGTAGAATAAGCATCACTGAGAAAATTGCCTAATAATACATCAAGTTCTAACATGCCCCGACGGCAAGCCCAACGTAGTTTGGCAGGATTGTTGATAATATTTTGTTTATCGTTTAATGTCATTTTAAGGTTCTCATAAAGTTTGCTTGCTATACTTAAAATAAAATCACAAAAAGAGCAATCCCATGGCAGTAAAAGAAAAATTAATAAAATTGATTGAAGGGCTCGATTGTTCCTCAAAAAAAGTCCAGAACAAACTGGATGCAGCGTGCGCCATGCTTAAAGAAAAAAATACAGAGATACCTGACAATCAAACAGGAAAACTGCAGGCTTACGAATTTCTTTTTCTCTTATTCACTTCTTATCCACAAACCATGACAACTGACAACTACCATAGACTCGAAACCTTTATTGATCAATTGGAAAAAAATATGACACCAAGAGCAGGAAAGGTTCGCCGATAAATTTCGCTTACCTATGCTTAATCGAGATTCGATCATTGTTTGTCTCCCTTTTAACAGCACACCCTGCTAGTCACTCGTATCAAACAACTTCACCCCTTACTCGGCCCTGATAATTGATATCAGATTTTTGCTCATAGGTTTTCGAATCAAAATGGGCGATCTGCAGAATCATCTTCAAATAGGCGTAAACGAGCATAGCCTTGCATCACACCGAATTGTCGGTGTTCAGTTAAATTGACGTCGCAACAGCCATGCGTAATTTGCCATCCAGCATAAAAACTATGTAATACGAAAAAATATCGAAATTGAGAGGCGTCATCGCCCCTGTCATATCAGGCGCTGGTGTATTGTCTCGCGTAATCAGTTTGCACTTATCCAGTTCCGGATGGCTTTGGGTACAGCGAAGACAGGGTAGTGGACAAAACACTGAGCAGAATCATTCCTAATTTATATGAAAATTTCATATAAAGCTCCTATTTTGAGACTGAAATATATACTAAGATGAGGCATCGTGGAAGACAGGTCCCAAGACGATGCCCATTTATCAATTGAAATTATTAAACCGATTTGAAACAGCGCGTAATACGATTGTGCTCCAATTTGCCAAACCTGCCGGCTTTTCGTTTAAACCCGGCCAATACGGCGGCTTTACTTTAATTAATCCTGCTGAAACGGATACCAATGGCATTACTCGCCGTTTTTCTCTGCTCAGCGCACCCGATGATCCCTACCTTGCCATTGTGACACGCGTTCAACAATCCGCATTCAAGCGTGTTCTAAATACTTTACCAATTGGCAGCGAAATTAAATTCGCAGGACCAACGGGTAATTTTACTCTGCATGAAGATGCCAAGGTGCCAGCTGTTTTTATCGCTGGCGGCATTGGTATTGCACCCTTTTACAGCATGATAAAACATGTTGCACATCATGAAAAAACCCGCCACTGTTATCTTTTTTACGGGAATCAAAATGAACAAGATGCGGTATTCCTGCAGGAGTTAACTGAGCTTGCGCAGCATCATCCGAATGTAAAATTAATTTCTGTTCTCAACCAGCCTCCCGCTACCTGGCAAGGTGAAACAGGATACATCACCTCCACCATTCTCAAAAAATACCTGCCTGATTTATCGCTACCCATTTATTATGTGTGCGGTTCACCAGCCATGGTCACCGTCCTGCAGGAAACACTAGTTGAAATGGATATTGATGAAAATAAAATTCGTGTCGAAGATTTTCCCGGTTATTAATGAAGGAATGAATACATGCAAAAAAATGAATTTTTAAAATCATTAGCTGACGCAGTAATTCAATTAAAAGAAAATGGTTTATTTAAACCTGAACGCGTGATTACTTCTCCGCAAGAAGCAGTGATTAAGTTGGAAGATGGATCTGAAGTAATCAACCTTTGCGCCAATAATTATTTGGGCCTTGCTAATCATCCCGCTTTGATCCAAGCAGCAAAAGACGGATTAGACCGATATGGTTTTGGTATGTCTTCCGTACGATTTATTTGCGGCACACAATCTATTCATATACAACTCGAACAACAAATCAGTCAATTTCTTGGCACCGAAGACACCATCTTATATTCATCTTGCTTTGATGCAAACGGCGGTTTGTTTGAAACCATTTTAACCGAAGAAGATGCGGTTATTAGTGATGCACTGAATCATGCCAGCATCATTGATGGCGTGCGTCTCTGCAAGGCACAGCGTTTTCGTTATAACAATAATGATATGCAGGATCTCGAAACTAAATTACAAGAAGCAAAAAATTGCCGCAATAAATTAATTGCCACTGACGGTGTGTTTTCTATGGACGGCATTGTCGCTAATTTACCTGCTATCTGTGATCTTGCTGATAAATATAATGCCTTCGTTATGGTCGATGATTCTCACGCCGTCGGCTTTATGGGAAAAAGAGGACGCGGGACACCTGAATATCATCAGGTCATGGAGCGTATCGATATTATCACGGGCACCTTAGGAAAAGCATTGGGCGGTGCTTCGGGTGGCTACACAAGCGGCAAAAAAGAAATCATTGCATGGTTGAGACAACGTTCCCGGCCGTATTTATTTTCCAATACGCTTTCACCCAGTATTGCGGCCACCTCAGTAAAAGTACTAGAAATGCTGGAGAAAAATCAGCACTTGATTAAAAAGGTACATGAGAACAGTGACTATTTTCGTCGCGCCATGCAGCAATTGGGTTTTAAACTCACTCCCGGCGATCATCCCATTATCCCAGTCATGCTGGGAGATGCAAAACTAGCATCTCAAATGGCCAATTTAATGCTGAACGAAGGTGTCTACGTGATTGGATTTTCCTACCCGGTTGTACCACAAGGTCAAGCACGCATTCGCACGCAAATGTCCGCTGGTCACGATAAATCTCATCTCGATAAAGCCATTGCCGCCTTTGCTAAAGTAGGCACTGAACTTGGCATCATTAAAGGTATCACGGCATGAAGGCACTCGTAAAAAACAAAGCAGAACCAGGTATTTGGTTAGAAGAAGTAGCCATGCCAAAAATGGGGCCGAATGACGTGCTCATTAAAATCCGCAAAACTTCAATTTGCGGAACTGACATGCATATTTATAATTGGGATGAATGGGCGCAACAATATATTCATCCACCATTAATCGTCGGCCATGAATTTGTCGGTGAAGTCGTCGATATTGGCAGTGAAGTACAATCTTATTTTAAAATCGGTGATCGCGTATCCGGTGAGAATCACATCGCCTGCGGTCATTGTCGTAATTGTCGCGCTGGACGCGCTCATTTATGCCGCGTCAATATCAGTGTCGGCGTCACGTGTGACGGTTGTTTCGCAGAATACTTAAGCTTGCCTGCCACCAATGCTTACCCTATTCCCGATAATATTTCTGACGACATTGCCGCCATCCTCAATCCATTTGGCAATTCGACCCACACTGCCCTCGCGTTTGATCTCGTCGGCGAAGATGT
>CAYUYG010000177.1:0-4508 GCA_964449125.1 uncultured Coxiellaceae bacterium
TACTACGGCCTAATTGTTTATAGTCATCAGCCAAATTTCCAATGTGCTCGAGTAACATAGTTAGTTGCATTTTCTGATGTAAAAATTTTTCATCATAGGCCTCGACTGCTTGTTTTTGTTCGGCAGTCATGTTGTTTTGTTGTTCAGAAGGTAATGATTTCATGTGGGTGACGATGGCTGTGCGATAGCGATCTTTTATTCCTTCTTTACGCATTTCATAATCTTCTGCTTCCCAAGGTTCCCCAGGTACGTCAGCAGGTTTTTTGGTTTGACGATCTCGTGTTTCAATGGGTATGGGAGTTAGAGGCAGACCCTGGGGTCCTGCTGCAGTATTCACAGCAGCTACTGCCTCAATGTCATGGACGCGATCTTCAAAGTATAAAAATGAAGTGCCGGGTTCACCATCTTGTTTTGGGATGGCTTCTAGTTCGCGTAAGACTTTTTCATATAATTGCGCTTTACCTATTTGTACTTGCTGGAAAATCTCTTTAGCTCGTTCTGGTGATGCAGCCGCTTCTTCCTCAGCTTTGCGTTGTGCTGCAAATTTTTCTTTATCAACGACATTTTGAATTTCTCGGCGGGTTTTTTCTGACTCTAATTCTCTTTTAGATTGCGTACCATAATGTCGAAATGCAGGCTCCCAACGGTGTGTGTAATAATCACCAATTGTTTCAAAATAAAGGTCGGGTGGTGTAATAACTTTATGAACACGAAAACCGCGTTTTTCTAATTTGGCAATAATAGCGGGACGAGTAAACTTGCCTTCACCATGCAGATCCACATTCAGTTGCGAACTGTCCATGCTAGTAAAAAGACAAAGATCTTTAATGCCACACTCAAGCAATGCTTCAAGAGCGGCTTCGTTGAATACTGTGGCATTCGAATCAATTAAGGTTTCGTCAAGATCGAGCAGTGCATAAATGGCCATTTCATTTACTCCTTATTTTTCAATTATAACATCGCCTCAGTAAACTATTGTTAGGCGTGAATACCCTTGCTACCATTGGCCTAAATTTATTGTAGAAAAAAGGATTTAATAATGTATAAAAATATTACTATTCCCAGCGGCGCTGAAAAAATCACCGTAAACCGTGATTTAAGTTTAGATGTGCCAAATCATCCCATTGTTCCCTATATCGAAGGCGATGGTATTGGCGTGGACATCACGCCGGTGATGAAAAAAGTTGTTGATGCGGCCGTGCATAAATCCTATGGCGATAAGAAAAAAATCGCGTGGATGGAAATTTACGCAGGTGAAAAAGCAACCAAAGTGTATGGCGCGGATGCCTGGTTACCAGCTGAAACAATTGAAGCAGTGCGTGAATTTGTGGTGTCTATTAAAGGTCCTTTAACCACGCCGGTAGGGGGCGGTATTCGTTCTTTGAATGTGACGCTTCGTCAAGATCTCGATTTGTATGTGTGCTTGCGCCCAATTCGTTATTTCAAAGGTGTGCCAAGTCCTGTGAAAGAACCGTGGCTCACTAATATGGTTATTTTCCGTGAAAATTCTGAAGATATTTATGCGGGCATTGAATGGGCGGCAGACAGCGCGGAAGCCAAAAAAGTGATCGCGTTTTTGCAAAACGACATGAAGGTGAAAAAAATTCGTTTCCCAGAACACTGCGGTATTGGGGTGAAACCTGTTTCGCAAGAAGGTACTTCCCGTTTAGTACGACGTGCGATTCAATATGCGATCGATAATCAGCGTGATTCAGTAACGCTTGTGCACAAAGGCAATATCATGAAATTCACTGAAGGTGGATTCCGTGATTGGGGTTATGCCGTTGCACGTGATGAATTTGGGGCGCAACCAATCGATGGTGGTCCTTGGATGAAATTCAAAAATCCAAATACGGGCAAAGACATTATTATCAAAGATGTAATTGCAGATGCTTTCTTGCAACAAATTTTATTACGCCCTGCAGAATATAGCGTCGTTGCCACACTCAACTTAAACGGCGATTACATTTCTGATGCATTAGCTGCTCAAGTAGGTGGTATTGGTATTGCCCCGGGTGCAAATTTAAGCGATACGGTTGCCATGTTTGAGGCGACACACGGTACGGCGCCTAAATATGCAGGTCAAGATAAGGTTAATCCAGGCTCGCTCATCCTATCTGCTGAAATGATGCTGCGCCACCTGGGCTGGCATGAGGCCGCGGATTTAATCATCAAGGGCATGGATGGGGCAATTTCTGCGAAAACAGTGACTTATGACTTTGCACGACTAATGGATGGTGCGAAAGAAGTCAGTTGCTCTGAATTTGGCGAAGCCATGATCAAGCACATGTAATTTAAGGATTTTTTGTTCAAGTTTGGCTGGAAACGTGAAAAAGGGGACACCTCATTCTTGGAGCTGTTCCCTTTTTTTATTGTATACTTATTTACCAGTAATGCCATCCAGGGTATAATTTCGACAAAATTCGGCGCGGTTTATTTCTTAATTATACTATGAAAATTTGAAATTGGCGGCCATCAAAAAATATATTCCTGATTTAAGGAAAATCCCGCTGTCATCGTCTATAAGAAAGGTAGAAGTAATGAAAAATGAGGTTGGTAAAGAACAAGCCATCTACTTGGCAAAGGAAAATAAGTTAATAGAACCGCCGTTATTCCAAGTAGTGGTGCATAACGATGACTTTACACCCATGGAGTTTGTGGTGGCTATATTGGAAAAGTTTTTTCAAAAGGAAAGGCGAGTAGCGATCGATATCATGCTACAAGCCCATATGAAGGGAAGAGCGATGTGTGGTTTTTTCACGAAAGACATCGCTGCCACTAAAATAGCCCAGGTCCTCGATTATGCAAGGTTGCACGAGCATCCGTTAGCTTGCAGTATGGAGACTGCGTAACGTGATGAAGACATTGCGGAGGAGGTGCTCATCATGTTGGATAAAGAACTTGAGTATACGCTTAATGCAGCATTTAAAGAGGCACGCAGTAAACGGCATGAATTTGTCACAGTAGAACATTTGTTACTGGCTCTGCTGGATAATTCATCGGCGTTAGAAGTTTTAAAAGCCTGCGGTGCAAACATCAATCGTTTACGTACCCATCTTATCGAATTCATTGATCGCACGACGCCGATCATTCCACTCAATGTACATGATCGCGACACGCAACCGACACTCGGTTTTCAGCGGGTGATTCAACGTGCCGTGTTTCAAGTGCAATCGGCTGGTAAAACTGAAGTTACGGGCGCAAATATTTTGGCGGCGATTTTCAGCGAACAAGAAAGTCAAAGCGTATATTTTATCCGCCAGGAAAATATCAGTCGTCTCGATGTGATCAATTTCATTGCGCACGGTACCTCCAAGCCACGTATCCAACAACAGCCGCGCGAAGACCATCCTTTTACGAATAATTATTCTGACGAAGAAGGGATGGGCGAAGACAGCGGTACCAGTCCGTTGGAGCTTTATACAACCAATTTAAATGCGCGTGCCAAACTGGGCTTGATTGATCCACTGATAGGCCGTGCGGAAGAAATTGAACGCACGATTCAAGTATTATGCCGCCGTCGTAAAAATAATCCCTTATTAGTCGGTGAAGCTGGGGTAGGTAAAACGGCGATCGCAGAAGGGCTAGCGCGACTTATTATCGAGCAAAAAGTTCCTGCTGTATTGCAAGATAGCATCATTTACTCGCTGGATTTAGGTAGCTTGCTCGCAGGCACTAAATATCGCGGCGATTTTGAAAAACGTTTAAAGAGTGTTTTGCACCAATTAAAAGAGCAACACGGTTCTGTGTTATTTATCGATGAAATACATACCATCATTGGCGCAGGCGCAGCCTCAGGCGGGTTAATGGATGTGTCCAATTTAATTAAACCATTACTGGCTTCGGGTGAATTGACGTGTATTGGTTCCACCACCTATAAAGAATATCGAAGTATTTTTGAAAAAGATCATGCCTTGGATCGACGTTTCCAAAAAATCGATATCAAGGAACCGAGTATTGAACAAACCATTGAAGTATTAAAGGGGTTACGATCACGGTTTGAATCACATCATAATCTTAAGTATACCGACGAAGCATTGGAAGCAGCTGCGCGTCTAGCTGCGCGGTATATTACAGATCGTCATCTGCCCGATAAAGCCATTGATTTGGTGGATGAAGTTGGGGCTTATCAATACTTATTACCGGAAGCCGACCGTCGCAAAAAAATTGAAGTGATCGACATTGAAAAAATGGTGGCTAAAATTGCCCGTATTCCGGAAAAAAATGTTTCCGCATCGGATCGCGAAGTCTTAAAAAATCTGGTGCGCGATTTAAAAATGATGATTTTTGGGCAGGAAGAGTCGATCGAAACCTTAGGTGCAGCCGTTAAGCTGGCTCGTTCAGGTTTGCGCGAGGCTGACAAACCTATCGGATCGTTTTTATTTGTCGGACCTACAGGGGTGGGTAAAACTGAAGTCAGTAAACAATTATCCAGTATTCTGGGCGTTGAGTTATTGCGCTTTGATATGTCCGAATATATGGAACGTCATTCTGTTTCACGATTGATT
>CAYUYG010000178.1:0-4499 GCA_964449125.1 uncultured Coxiellaceae bacterium
TTTACCGCCTAAGTATGTGACGCTTGGAAAAATAATGGATGGACCTGCTCAATGGCCATTGCGCATTGAGTATATTGCCCTGCCTGAATTAGCAAAAATCCTGCAAATACCATTATTATTCAATTATGTGTTATCTCTGCAGCCTGAGCAGGGCAATAACAATATCGAATGGCAAATAACGACAATCACCCCCGAACGGCACCTGGGTTATGCTGTACAATGGTTTGCCTTAGCCCTCACCTTATTGGTATTATCTGTCGCTCTGAATTTTAATCGAAATAAACGCTAAACCACCAAAAAATAATAATATGTGAGGATCCATCTTTGACGCGCCACTGGTTCATTTCCACCAAATATCGCCGGGGTTCCAAACTCGCCCTGTGTGCAGCCATACTGGCATTTATCGTGATCATGCTGGGTGCATTTACTCGTTTAACCAATGCAGGATTATCTTGTCCCGATTGGCCGCATTGCTATGGCTTTATCACTGCACCGCATACCGCATCGCAACTTACTGCTGCTGCGCAAGCGTATCCCACCGCGCCTATCGATATTAAAAAAGCCTGGACGGAAATGACGCACCGCTATTTTGCCGGAACAGAAGGCATCCTTATTTTAATCCTCGCTTTTTCTTTTCTAGTCACTCGCAAAGCCAAAGATTTTAAAACCGCCTTCATCGGTATTGCGCTCATTGCATTATTAGGCACCCAAGTATTGCTGGGCATGCTGACTGTCACTGAAAAATTAAAACCGGTTATTGTGCTATCCCATTTATTAACTGGCTTATCAATATTAAGCGTACTGTGGTGGGCTTACGTTGACTTGCACATTCATGATGATTCCTTTCTGCGCCGCAGCGGCAATCCCCGCCTTATTAAATGGTTATGGCTTGCACTTATTATTGTTGCTTTGCAAATCACCTTGGGCGGCTGGGTCAGTACCCATTATGCCGGATTGGCTTGCATTGACTTTCCGTATTGCAACGGTCAAGTCATTCCTCCAATGCAATGGAGCAATTTAAATAGTGATCTCATTACTATTCATATGCTGCACCGGATTGGCGCGATGGTAACAGTGACTTATTTAAGTATTCTCGCTGCATGCTTGTTGTTTAATGCTTCGTTCCGGCGCTTTGGGCTGTTGATTCTTGCACTTATCGCATTACAAGCCACGCTCGGTATTTTGAATATTCTCTGGCTGCGTCCAGTTTGGCTCGCGCTTGTTCATCACGGTGTGGCAATTATTTTATTATTAACTATCATGACTGCGCTTATCAAAGCGAATTATGAATCAAGAGAGAGCCGCTATGGTTGGATTGCGTGATTATTTAATTCTTTGCAAACCGCGTGTTGTACTGCTCATGCTACTCACCATGTGGGCTGGTATGTATTTAGGCGCGGAAACGACTATTCCCTGGTGGTTATGGATCAATGCCACCGTCGGTGTAGCACTCATGTCCGGTGCTGCCGCGACACTGAATCATATTATTGACCACCGTATTGATGCGCTGATGGATCGCACCAAACACCGTCCGCTTGCAACAGGCAAATTAACTTTGCAACAAGCCTGGTTATTTGCAAGCATTCAAGGCTTGTGTGGCTTTGTGATCCTCTATGTTGGCGTCAATACACTGACTGCCATCATGACTTTACTCGCTGCAATTGGTTATTCCGCGGTTTATTCGCTGTATTTAAAACGCGCCACCTCCCAAAATATTGTCATTGGCGGTTTATCAGGCGCCATGCCACCACTACTCGGTTGGACAGCTGTCACTGGACAACTGGATCCGCGCAGCTGGTTATTGGTACTCATTATTTTCACTTGGACACCTGCGCATTTCTGGGCATTGTGCATCCATCGCTTTAATGATTACAAACAAGCAAAAGTCCCAATGCTGCCTGTTACCCACGGCATTCCCTTCACCAAATTAAATATCGTATTTTATAGCTTACTCACCATTGCTTGCAGTTTACTGCCTTATGCAATTGGCATGAGCGGCCCACTTTATTTAATCTGCGTTTTATTGCTGGATGCAGGTCTCATTATTTACGCGCTTAAATTACAATTCGCAGTCGAATATAATACGATCGCGTTAAAGACCTTTCATTATTCGCTGGTTTATTTGACCGGTTTATTTTTAGTTATATTAGTAGATCACCATCTTTTGATTAGTTAAAAGAATAACGCACTAATAACAGGGACCTTATGCAAAACAACCAAACTGTTTCTTTGAACAAGCTGATTGGCTTAATTATTTTTGTTTGCGCGGCACTCATTACTTTATTATTTGTTTTTCACTGGAGTCAGCCTGCCAAACAGAAATTGGTAAATGGCGATATCACCGTATTTTCAGTGGCGCGGGATATCCAGCCTTTCGCATTAACGACTGCAGATAATCAATCATTCACGCAAAAAGATTTCCTCAATCACTGGACCTTGCTATTTTTTGGGTTTACACATTGCTCAAGTATTTGCCCTACCACGCTTGATTTAATGTCACGCGTTTACAGTCAATTGCATGCAAGCTATCCTAACTTGCAAGTCGTATTGGTGTCGCTCGATCCTGAACGTGACACGCCGACCGCTCTCAAAAAGTATACGACCTCCTATAATTCGTCATTCATTGGGGCAACTAGCAATATTCAAGACTTGCGTAAACTGCAAAGTCAGTTTGGTATTTTTTCAGCGCGAGATGATGCGAGCGGCAATGATTATCAAATCCAGCATACTTCTTCTATCATGCTGGTCAATCCTCAAGGTAAGTGGGCAGGGCTATTTCGCTTCGGCATGAATGTCGAACAATTCGTCAATGCTTACACGCAGGGGACAGGTGCCGCTGCCTAGCAATCATTGCGATAAACAAAAAAACTATTTCATTGGCAAATGGTCAGCTGGACATTAAAATGTCTCCTACCTTCACATAATAAATTATAATAATTACTCATGAAAAAACGTGTTTTTCTGTTATTACAATATATTTTACCCCAGCAATGGCTGTCTGCCGCGATGGGGCGCCTCGCTGAATCACGCTCGGTTAGACTGAAAAACTTTCTTATTTCCCGCTTTCAAAAGCGTTATCGCGTTGACATGACCGACGCTAAGCTGACTGAAATAAACGATTACCCTTCTTTTAATAGCTTTTTTATCAGGGAGTTAAAAGCTGGATGCCGCCCCATTGCTGCAGGTCAAGATACGATAGCGTCTCCTGCCGATGGGGTGATTGCCCAAATTGGTCGCATTAAACAAAATCAATTACTGCAAGCCAAGGGATTTGATTTCACACTGGACGCCCTCCTTGGTGGTGAAGCCACCGAAGCCAAAGAATTTTTAGATGGTCAGTACGCGACGCTTTACCTTGCTCCACACAATTATCACCGTGTACATATGCCACTTGATGGAAGATTGCTAAAAACCGTCTATATCCCTGGGAAACTATTCTCCGTTAATGCGATTACTTCGGCCGCCATCCCCAATCTATATGCCCGAAATGAACGCTTAATTGCCTTTTTTGAGACCTCTGCTGGCCCCATGGCTGTTATTTTGGTGGGCGCCATGATTGTAGGCAGCATTCAAACCGTGTGGATGGACCATCCTATCAAAAGCAAAAAGCCCATCACGACTACTTATACCAACCCTATCTTTTTGGCCAAAGGAGCTGAGCTCGGCCATTTTAAATTGGGCTCAACCGTGGTTCTTTTGTTTAATAATCAAATCAGCTGGGAACCCCATATTCTCGCTAATAGCCCCATCCAAGTTTGACAATTATTGGGAAAAATAACCAACTAAGTCATAAATTAAGCTTGTCTTAAGCAAAATCCTATAAAATCAATCCATAAAATAACTATAAAGTATCTTTAACATGAAAAAGCGCACATTTTTTAGTCTCACCAATATGCTCGTGTTGGCAGTCATTTGCTTTGCGGTCTATTATCTATTGCTTGAAGATAATATATTTCATGCTTCCATCAATTCCATCATTGGTCAATCACAGCAATTGACCTTAAAAAGCCATTTGCTTGTTTTAGGCATTCTACCGATATATATTGGTTTGGTTGTTTTCGGCGCGGTATTGATTGTAATGTATGTAAGATCAGCACTGCAGCAACTACTCTGGCCTATGAAAATGAATTCCAAGCCTACCTTCGTTCAACCCGACTAAGATATTTGCTGCTACCTGTGTAAGTTTTTAACTGTAAATCATTTGAGACTTTAGCCCGTATAATTCTTATTCTTCTATATAACCATATGTAATATATAGAAAACATAAAAATACCGCCTCCTTCTTGGTAATAACCTCCATTGTGGATTTTTTATAAGTTTTGTTACTCTAGAAATTGTTCACGGATGAACTTGGGACAGGCATTAAGGATTTGATGCAGCGCGCATGGACAGTGCTGCCACGGACTCGGCAGATGGGCCAGGAAGCCTGAGTAGGCAAAAAGGGTCAGCTTAAGGATTAGGCTGACCCTTTTGTTTTAGGGACACATGAATACAACTAA
>CAYUYG010000179.1:0-4498 GCA_964449125.1 uncultured Coxiellaceae bacterium
AACCGGCGATTTGAGATTGAGAAGTATTGTTTATGAGGTGTTTTTTATTACACTAGGGGATCGATATGCCCTAAGGAAGGATAATGGCTAGAAACCAAGAAGACGTTAGCGCGAGTGTTTTACATGAAAGTCTGGTGATAGGTTGGATCGTTTTAAGTATACGGTTTGTGCAGGGGTGGATATTTTGGGGTGGGGGTTCACGTCGTTTTATTTATGCGCCGCAAAAACTCGATCCACATGCCCACACTTGGATGGCGAATAAATTACAAAGCGGTATGCCCGGTGCCATTCTAGGTATGCAGCCAATATTGAGTTTTTTACTGCAACATTTTTACCTACTCTACACCTCCATTATTATTTTCAGTTTAGTCGAGCTTATCTCCGGCCTCGCTTTGGTTGTCGGGTGTTTTACGAGGCTTGCGGGTTTGATTACCGCAGGCGTTAGCTTGACCCTGATGCTTATTTTTGGCTGGCAAGGCTCAACGTGCATGGATGAATGGACAATGGCGGTATCCAATCTTGCCATGGGCTTGACGCTGGTGTTAGCGGGTTCGCCGGTGTATTCCATCGACAGTCTGTTATTACACCGATATCCAACTCTATTTCGTTCCGGTTGGTTTACGTGCTTGGCAAGTGGTCCCTGGCCCTTAAAACGCTTGCGGCGTCTTGGCATGGTGTTTGCTATATTTACAATTTTATTTACCTTACTGACCTACAATTATTATCGCGGTGCTATTTTTTCACCTTATCATGCAGGCCCTGTCAGCGGCATGGATCACAGTATTAAATTAAGCACAGGAAAAATAAATGCAAATGGTACGGTTACTTTCAGTGCTTACGTGAATGCAGGGACACCCGCTGAACCGAGTAATATTATTCGTATTGAACTCATCGCTCAAAATGGCGCATTAGTGGAAATATGGACAGCAAAAGATTTAAGCGCATTGCCTGCTAGTCAAATTAAAAATACTTATGCGTATAATCAGATTACTACGGGGCCAAATGGTTTAGTCGCACCAGTCAGTGCCAAAGCAGAGATTACACTTGCACCTGATCAACCTTCGTTAAAATTACCGGCCGGTAATTATCAATTACAGTTATATACCATTAATGGCCATCGCTTTGATTTGGTATTAACGAATGCTTAATTCTATTGCGGAGCTATTGAAGAAAAGTCGTATCTTCGCAGCCCTGGATGAAGAGGCTCGGCTGCGTTTGGCCAGTAAGCTCATTCCTCGAGATTTACAAAAAGGCGAAGTGCTGTTTTATCAGGGCGATCCCTCTGACAGTATTTATCTGCTGGTGAGTGGCATGCTGTCAGCGCAATTGACCACGGCTGCTGGCGAAAACCGGATAATTGGTCATGTTGATCCGGATGAAACCGTGGGTGAATTGGGGGCTTTGTCAAATGACCCCCGTTCATTAACAATTACGGCTTTGAAAGATTCGGCACTCCTGCAATTACCTGCTAAAGATTTCGTTGAATTTTGCAATCAGTATCCAGCTATTATGTTTGCAACCTTGCATCCGATTATTGCTCGCTCTAAAAACCTCCTGCAATTGCTGTCAGCTGAAAAAACTCATAAACATATTGTGTTAGTGCCAGCTAATAAAGAAATGCAGCTAGAACCCTTTTGCGCAAAATTAATGGCACTCACGCAGCGGTTTAGCAATGTGCTGGTCATTTCTGATTTTGATGCGCGTTTTAACGGGCATGATGTGACAAGGGATCAGATTCGGCAAATAATCAAGGAAGAAACCCGTGCGAAAAAACCGGCCCGTGTGTTTTACATTCTAAAAACGCATGATACACAGCTTGCTAAAATTGCATTTAAAAAAGTCGATGCGATTTATATTTCTGCTATCAGCGAAGCTTTACCTAAAATTGATAAACATGTGTTGGACAAGATAGCAGGCCGCCGTGCCCACCTGCGTTCCGGGCCTTCCTTGGTACTGGTGCATCAAGGCGGCAGATTACAAACCAGACATATCTCCATGTGGCTAGCGCAATGCGATTTTGCCTTGTATCACCATGTGCGCATGGATGTTAGCCCTGATTTTCAACGTTTGCTGCGTTTTATGCGCGGTAGAGCGGTTGGCGTGGTGTTAAGCGGAGGAGGGACGCGTGGTTGGGCACACGTAGGCGCGATTAAAGCCTTACGCGAATCGAAAATACCCATCGATATTATTGGTGGTACCAGTGTGGGCGCGATCGTCGCTGCTTCTTATGCCATGCATTTATCCTACGATGAAGCATATGATAAGTTTTTTAACATCGTGAAACTTTCCAAGCGCTCGGTGAGTTTTCGTAGTTTGACCTGGCCCGCGATTTCTTGGTTTAGTGGCAAAAATTTTACCCGCGCACTTGTCGAAGGATTTGGTGATCAAAAAATCGAAGAATTGTGCATACCGTATTTTTGTATTTCGTGTAATCTCACCAAAACACTTGAGGAAGTGCATCGCATGGGCATGCTCTGGGAGAAAACCCGCGCTAGCGCTTCCATCCCAGGTCTTATACCGCCCATGGTGATAAACGGGGAATTGCATTTAGATGGTGGATTATTCAATAACTTGCCAGTGGATGTGATGCGACAAATGGTGGGCAAAAAGGGCAGAATCATTGCTGTGGAGTTGAATAGTTTTGCGCCCCACCGCCACAAGTATTTTTTCCCACCTGTACTGACGTTTTTGGATGCCTTGTTTTCTAAAATCGGCTTCGGCAAAAAATATAAATTTCCGCGTTTTACAGATACCTTTTTACGCGGCTTATTTGTTGGTTCCATATCCAAAACGCGGCAGAATAGTTTGGCTGCCAATACATTTATCAGCGTCAGTCTAACGCAATTTCGTTTGTTGTATTCCAATCTCAAGCAATCAGAACATTTAGTTAAATTGGGTTATGAAGATACAATGAAACAGATTCAGGAAGGAAAAAAACTGAATGTGACGCCTGAGAGTGATGATTCGCCGATAGTATGACACCCCGCGATTTATTCACGGGGTGTACTGATCAGGAACTCTTATTATCGTTAGCCGCTTTCTGCAATTCTTGACCACCTTGTTGCATGTCTTTACCAAAACCTTGCACGGTATTGCAGGCACTTAACATGCTGACACTCAACAGCACTGTGATAGCAGGAATCATCATTAATGTAATTTTTTTCATAGCCTACGTTCCTTTTCAAACACTTAAGTATTTTAAACACAGTATTATTGCATACCGTATCCATTTGTCGCTAGTTTGCAGCGTTAAAAAGATATGTTATACCAGATGATGGAAAATCATAAAAAAGGAACTTGCCATGTTAAGAAAACCACCCGCCACTTACACTATCCTTGCGCGACGATTCGAAGAAAATAATGAGTCACTCAGACATTTTAGAATGGATGTAGCTAAACGCGGTCCTTTTGATCCGGATAATGAAGAACACACTCGTTTAATTAAAGAAAAATTAAAAAGTTTTCACACGCATGATGTGGCTATTGGAGCAACGGATTTAAAACTGCTGCCCATGCTGATGTTTGCTGCAGCAATCAGTTTTTATTCTTTTTCATGGGCAGTTTGTTTGGTCGCCGTCATTGGTGCATTTGCCGTATCGCAAAATCGCATTAGTAATGGTCGTCGGCAACAAAGTGAATTGAAAGAATTAATTATCCTTCATGATTGGTGTACGGAGAATGGTGTTAAAAATCTCGATAATGAACTCGTCAGGAAATTAGCTACGGCAGTGAAACCAGAACTACGCGATCCCGCTGATTATAATATTCAAACGGCTGAGCAACTTGCAAATTCACGTATCATACAATTTTTCAAAGATTTAAATCATGCTCTGACCGTTGCAATCTATGGTCTGCCACCGAGTGAATATGAGTTACCGCAGATTCAACCTGAATCAGCTCCAGAAGAAAATGATTCAGGTTTGCTAGCGTCTGCATGGAGTTATGTGCCGTCCTTGCGGTTCAATTAATGCTATTTTCCACTAAACACTTTTTGCAGTGTCGCGATGGCCAGTGCTATCGCGCCGCGGCATTGCGGTGTGTTGGCGAGCTCATTGAGCATCACAAAATCATGCACAATGGATTCAAATCGTACCGGTGTGACGGGCACGCCCGCTTCCGTCAGCTTTTTCGCAAAAGCTTCACCTTCATCGCGTAAAACATCAAACTCGTCGGTAATTACCAATGCGGGCGGCAAACCTTTTAGTTGATCAATGCTGGCTTGCAATGGCGAGACCGTGATTTTTTTACGTTCATTAACATCAGGCAGGTATTGATCCCAGAACCATTTCATTGCAGGTTTGGTGAGCCAGGGACCATCAGCAAATAATTTATAGGATTCAGTATCCATGCCGGCATCGGTTACGGGATAAAACAGTACCTGAAATTGTATTTTTGGCCCGCCGCGTTCTTTGGCAAGTAAGCTAACTACAATTGCCATATTGCCGCCAACACTGTCACCCATGACAGCTAATCTGGAAGGATCTAGATTAAAAGTTTT
>CAYUYG010000180.1:0-4491 GCA_964449125.1 uncultured Coxiellaceae bacterium
GTGACATAAAAATAAAATATCCGCATTGGTAAGCGGTGTTTTAAGTTGTGCGTAATTCTGATAATCATAGTCCTGTTTAAATTTAAGTGCAGTTACACTCGCACCTTCTGCTTCCAATAAACGTTTCATATTCGAACCTAAAGCACCACTCGCACCGGTCATGGCAATGCGTTTGCCCGCCAATTGCAAACCTGTTCCAAACACGTAATCCACTAACTTTAGATAACTGCTAAAAAAGCGATTGGGATAAATATGATGTAAAGCATGGTAATCCGCACTGACAAAAGGTCCACCGCGATGCGCTGATAAACGCGCAGAGGGCTGATGATGCGGGTCTACCCCCCTCCACCAGCACACGGCAGCAAACAATAAACTGGCTGCAAGCAATGCAAGCACGATAGCAAGGAAAGGAAAAAAGAAAGCACACAATAGAATGCCCGTTACTTGTGTGACATATTCCAGTAACACATGACGCATGATATTCAAGCGCGTCCATTCAGTCTGGATTTGTAAGCTGGCAGAAAAAAAACGGTGATGCGCGCTATGTAAGCGGCCAATCGTGCGTAACCATGGAGATTTGGATTTGAGAAATTGATGCAGACACATGTGTACGATATCGGTCAAGACAGTACCCATCAAAAATGCTGCAATTGCTTCTAGAATAATAGTCAGCCACATCATTAAAAATGTTTTTCCTCAGGATTGAAAGAAAGGACAGGTAATAACTTATCCAGCCATTTGGGAAGATACCAGCACCAAGTGCCTAACAATGCCATGGTAGCGGGTACTAAAATGGAACGAATCAAAAAAGCATCCACAAAAATGGCAACCGCAATCCCCAGACCAAATGCTTTGACCATAAGAATATCGGCCGATAAAAACGAAAAACAAATCAAAATAACAACCACCGCGGCACTCGTAATAATTTTACTACTGTGTGAAATGCCATACAAAATACTGCGTTTGTTATCACCTGTTTGTTCGTAAAATTCCTTGATACGTGTCAGCAAAAAAACTTCATAATCCATGGAAAAACCAAACAAAGCACAGAAAATAATGACTAATAAACTGATATCAATCATCGCTTGGGGATCAAAATGCAGCCAAGACGCAAAATGGCCATCCTGGATAATAAAAACGAGCACGCCGTAACTGGCCGTTAAACTAAGCATATTCATAATAATGGCTTTAAATGGTAGTAACAGTGAGCGGAATAAAATGAGTAAGACAACGTACGTCAGCACCACCACCAACAATAAAGCCCACGGAAATAGCTTCCCAATACGATGAATAACATCTTTGGTGTTAGCCGTAACACCGGTCACACTGATTCGTAATCCTTTACCTAACTTTGTTTTGCGAATTTTCTCGACCAATTCTTCCGACTGCAGCGAAGCACTTGGGTATTCCGTGGTGATAGTGGCAACCGAAAAATTATTTCCGGTGGTTAATTTCAGTAATTTTTTAATCTCGTTACTTTGATATTGTTTTGGACCCGTATACAACTGCTGATACTGGCTTTTGCTTAATTTAGGTTCAGTGTTAACAATGCTGGCGATAGCATCCACACGCTTATCATCTTCCAACTTATCCAGAAAATTATAAAAGCTGCCAATATTATTGCTAGATAAAAATTTACCCGGCGTTTTCACGACAACGGTCACCGGTGTGAGGGTATTGGGATTAAAGTTGGTATCGATAATATCAAATACTTGGCGACTTTCCATGGTTTTAGGCAACACATGAAAATCGGACAAACCAATTTTGATATTAAGCACAGGGTAACTCATCAGCAACAATACGATCATAATGCTAATAAAAAAAGTCCAGGGATAATGAATAACGACTTGTATCATCGACATCCAATAACTGCGATTTCTACCGTTATACGCAGCCAATAAACGAATAGGTAAAAAATTAATTTTGTTTTTTAAAATTCCCAAGATGGCAGGCAATAACACGACTGAAACTAATACCGCCATGGCAACAGCTGTCACTCCGCCCACACCGACCGAAAACAAGATATTAATGGGAAATAGAAATAAAGCACTCAAGCTGATTAAAACCGCCAACCCACTAAAAAAAACTGCTTTGCCAGCCGTCGCTTGTGTCATGGCCAGGGCTTCTGCTACGGGGCGTCCCTCAAGAAGCTCTTCGCGAAATCGATAAATTATAAACAGCGCATAATCGAGGCTGAGACATAATCCCAGTAATAAAGCGATATTGATCGTAAAAATAGATAAGGCTAAACGATGACCAAGAAAATATAAAATTGTCAGAATAAAAATCGCGCAAGCCGCATCTAAAATCATGGGTATAAAAGCAGCTGTCACCGAACCAAACACAATCAACAAAGTGATAATCGCAATGGGTGTGGCGATATACTCCGCACGAATGAGATCGTGCTGAGTCTGTTTTTGCATATCAGACTGAAAAATTGGCTCACCACCCACCCGCATCGTCAATCCAGCAGGTTGTTTGATGCGCGTCAAGAATCTGTTCAATAATTTTTCCGGCAAATTTTCATTCGTTTTTAACATTACAACGGCGTACGCCGCCTTTTTATCTTTTGAAACTTGCTCCTTATTATCTTCTGGATAAAGAATTTCATAGGGTCGAGAAAATCCCTTCAATCCATCTAATGAGCGATGTATCTCTTTACTAAAATTACTGTCGCGCGAAAATTTCTGTTTGCCTTCATACATCACAATAAAGCGGTTATGCTGATAGCCCAGATTATCATCCAGGTAATTTTTAGCGTGCGCGCTTTGTGAATGCGGATCATCCAAGCCGGTATTAGTAAATTGCGACATCACTTTGGGTAAATAGGGAATGCAAAAGCTAAATCCTGCCACAAATAGCAACACGATTAACCAGCGTGTTTTATGTATAAATTTTCCAAAGCGATAAAAAAAAGGTTTTTTCATTATTTTTTATTTCTTAATTCGTGTAAGGAATAATAGGTATCACGCCAAATGATGCCGGTATTTTTATAGGTAGCCAGTACGGAATTGCAGATGGTATAAAGCAGCATACCGATACCAATTGGATAAAATAAAGCATACCAAACAGAAAGTCGAAAAAGACGACAGACTTGCATGGTCAGACCAATCATTAGGACAATATTGATGATATTTAGCCATTGCAAAGGCCCTTGCAGCATAATGGCGGCAATACAAGGCCATAAATAAAAACCAATGGTAAGAATAAATCCCGCTACAAAAAGTAAAAAATTATAATTAAAAATGGCAAATGCATTTTTCTCGAGACCTTTTATCATCGAACGAGCTGAAGGATACCATTCACGCTCAATAAAATCGCGTCCATTTACTGTGTCCTGGCTAAATCCGTTTGTTTTAATTAAGTGCCCAAGCTTTAAATCATCCAAACATTCCATCGCAATCGCTTGATGTCCGCCACAAGCTTGATAAGCAGATTTTTTTACTAAATTAAATGCACCGTGACCCAGTGATTTACTACTCCAACGATAACTGATGCGCCAGGGAGTATAGACCATACTATAGGTGACATAACTGGCCATTAAGAGCATTTTCAACCAAAAGCTTTTACGAATATGATGTTCGTATATGGTTAAGTGATCTATTTTATTTTCTGTCACATAACTCATCGCCTTTAATAGAGTTTGATCTCGCATGAATACATCTGCATCGGTAAATAACAACCACTCACCCTTGGCAGATTGTGCAGCGAGGTGTAATGCATAATTTTTACCGAGCCACCCCTTTGGTAAGCAATCCACATGTTTTGCTTGAAACCGTTCGTGATGTTGAAACTTTTCCAAAATAGCGCGGGTATTATCGGTTGAACGATCATTCACGACGATAATTTCAAGATTCGGATAATCCAGTTTTAATAAAGCATTAATGACATTCTCTACCGTTGCTTCTTCATTGAGCGCACTAAAAATAATGGAAACAGATGGTAGCTTAGAAGATAAGATAATTTGGGATGAAAGATTTTTAATTTTGTAGAAGCCGAACTGGAATTCAAGCAACGAAAAAAGCAAATAAGCCAAAGTTGCTGCGGCAATGAGCAGTAAAACTAATTCCATTTGATTCCCTAATACGTCCGTTGGCCTATTGTTATAAAATTCAACGGGTTATACAAACCCCGTAAAACAATCTGAGCATTATATCGATTCTAAATTCTGAATCAAAGTGAAAATATGAGGAATACTAACTCATTGCTTTTGGGGTTGTTCTGGTCTATGTTACTGCCCCATAAAAACTATCGCCAATATAAATAAAAAAAGGAAAGTAACTATGCAAAATCGCCCACCTGCTCAACCAGCTCAAGATCAAGGAATTAACTGGCAAGCGTTTCTTGAAAATTTTGGCTTTACAATGAGTGCTTACTCCGCAACTGCCTTAGCAACCGGTGCACAGCTAACCTCCGTGCTACCCGCAAGCTTGGTAGGCGTCGGGGGCTCAAGAGCTTACGGCAGCATGTTTCAACCTCATGCAGACGCAG
>CAYUYG010000181.1:0-4477 GCA_964449125.1 uncultured Coxiellaceae bacterium
TTAAAACATTGGGCGATTGCTCGGCAATTTGATTAAATCGTTGCATCGCAGCAGCACAAGTCGGCGTATCTAAGCTGGGAAAAATATTGAGAATGATTTTTTTACCACGATAATTTTCCAATTTAACTTCACCCAGGTCTGTTTTGGTCACCGTGAAATCCGGGGCTTGCGAACCGACCAGTGGCAATGAACCCACGGTGTGGAGGTTTTGTCCCTTAAACCTGATTAATGTCATATTTTTTCCCTTATTTTTTTCCCTTAATAGTTTGTCATCGATGTTTTCTTCAATCACATCATAACCTTAATCATGGATTACTAAAATGGCCAACTAACTTATTTAAGTTTAAGCCCTGTCTATATCTTCCTGTTTTTTCTAACAATTCATCTAATCATAATATATACAAATATTAGCCTATAATTAAATAAATACACAAAATAATGAGCGTATTATGCAAAGACCTCCTAATAGAAAAACGCCGAGAACACCTCGAGTTAATCATCATACTGCGGTTTCAGGCGACACGATTTTGATTGATTCTCTAGAAACGATTAAAAGAATCGATCACCTGATCATAGATCGCATATTGGAGGGTTTAAAAGGTAAACGAAGCTCGAGTAGAGAAGAGTTACAGAAAGCATTTGCTTATGCAATCAAGCAGACTGAACAAAGAAGACCTTCCGATCAGAGCAAACAGGCTGATTTGGCCTTGTTTTTATCGACATTATCAGACGTGCTGAATGTTCAGGAACATGAAATTAGCCAATTTCTAAGAGAAAATAATATTGAACTACCTATTATGACAAGCTCACCACTAACTAAAGCAATGGATTGGAAGACTGAAGAAGGAGAAGAGTTCGAAGAGTCTGAGGATGGCACACTGGTACAGGATAAGGGAAAGCAAAAAGTAGATTCAGAAGGAGAGAAAATAGACTCGCCTACACAAACTTCACCTTCAGCAAGGTTACTGCTTGCTAAGTCATGTAAGGTATATTCAAACAAAACACAATATATGTTTGCATACAACGCGCAAAGACTCTTAACCAAAAAAACTGGCAATTATGTATGGCTGCAGGCGGATAAATCCCAATTAGAAGCACTTACTAAATATTCCGTCGCTGCACTAAGCGATATGCTAATGGGTTCCTTAACTGACTATAATGTTTCATCGGAGATTTTTAAACATCCTGTGTTTGGTACGTGGTGCGTTTCTTGTTACCCCCAGGAAAAAGAATCAAAAGTCAGCATGCTGGAAAGATTTTCAGAAAAATATAAACATCCGGAAAAAGAGGCAAAATATGCGCGACCCATATTGGATATTGAATTAATTCCTATGGTCGGCCCTTGTGTTCGATGTTACCTCACCTTAGCAGCCAGACCGAGACCACAGCGAGAAGATAAGGACGTTACACAAAATCCGAATGGTACGATTATTTTTTCGAATGTTAATCTCATGAATTTCGGTGATCCTTTGCGTGCTTTTACCTGGGTAGAAGATTATCTAAAACATAGAGATGAGCATGGAGAAATAGGACTCGATCAACCAATCATACGCAGTTTTCTAATTCCAGTGAAAGAATATCTAAGGACTACCTCGGACGATATTATGGTGGTAGATGCTGATCGTGCGCCAGGTCAAGTGCGCATACAAGTTAAGGATTATCAATTGAACGCAGTAAAAAATTCGTTAGTCAGTTTCATGGACGGATCTGTAGATGAAAAAGATGGTCGGGTGATCCCACTAGCTGAATTAGGACATTTTCTTGTTGGTGAGCGTGTACATCCTTTACAATTAACCTCACCAGATCATGTAGCGCATCAGCACGGCCGTATGATGGCAGGAGAATCAGAACGGTATGAAAGCGTTGATGTATCAACCAAGGCAGGGCGATTGCTTGATGCACGATTGCTGGAAAGAGATTTAGCGGGTTTTAACCTGGAACCGAATAGCAGTTTGTCGTCCACATTTTCATTTTATAAGAAAAATAAGCAAGGGGAACCAAAAAAGAAGAAGTCAGGGGAAGAACAAAAGAACGTATCCCCGGAAAAGAAAAAAGGTCACCAAGGTAAATAGTTGTTATGTTTTAATTCTTAACTCCGTGCGTGTAGAGAGAAGGGCTTGCTGAGTCAGAGCTTTGGTCTTCGCAAGATTAATTTCATATAATCGTAAAAAAACTGTTAAATCATATTTAATGTTTTCAAGGGCCATTTGTGCGCCCATTCCGCTTCGAACAAAACCGCCATTTCTTTCTTCTCCACGTGCTAAGGCAAGAACATTGCCTAACTCAGGTTGAGATGAATTTAAAGGTAGAAGCGTTAATTCGTCTCCCGTGAAATGCTCATATATTTTAACAGAGGTTGATTGTGATGAAGAGTCAAATGACGAGGTGGGATGCCAGTTATCGCCTTCTCGACAAAATTCTTTTAACATGTAAGTAGGTAAGCAAGTGTATTGCATTTTTCCAAGATAAAGCCACGCTTGATCCACATCACTTTCTGTCGATTGGTTTTTTAACCATTGCTCCACACTGTCGATGTAATGCTGGTAGGCTTCAAAAAGAGGGGTTAAATTAAGGATGTCTTTTTGAGCGGCTACTGCTTCTGCAAAATGTTGAATCTTAATCGTGTCTGTTTTAATAGCATCTAAAAATACGTTAATCAGGTAGCTATCATGCACACGGTAAGCATATTGTAAGGGACTTATTTCTTCTGCCTGAGAGTGCGTTTTTACAACTATAAACATTAAATCTGGGTTTGCTTCTATCATTTTTTTTGCTTTAAGCCACTCAGCTTGTTGTGTCAGTTGAAGCAGCTTACAAGCAGCTTCATAATCAAACTGTGGTTTAAAAAATAAGTAGTTAGTCCTGTTACTGCGAGCTAATTGACTAATTGCTTGCATAGGTAAGCGAGGGATAATGCCCGTTTTCATGGGATCTGAAGTTAAAAAATCTTCAAATAATGATAAGGATTTTTCTTCTCTACAATTCATGCGCAGCCACCGCCTCGTTTTATTTTGAGGCATATTAACATAATTTGACTAAATAGTGTTTTATTTTAGTGTGGCTATAAAAAATATCTAATTAATTCATACGCATCGGCAAAATAACCAGTTCTTTTCCATTCATGTGCAGATTACGCTGCAAGGTTAAGGGGGTTTCGTTATGCAAAAAGCGCGTAATAAAATTATCATGCTCAAAAATGAGTTTGCTGGAGAAGAAAACACAATTCGAATATTTTTTACTGACTTCAACCGCAAGTTGCGTTAATTCTTCTACAGTATCCGTACCAAATGCTACATAGGCTTCAGCAGCCATTCCATATTGCTGACAGTAACTGACAAAGTACTGTAGGTTTTCATTGACCTCATTACGCATATCTTCCAATGTGCTTTGGCCTGCAAAGCTTTCCACGTCCACAATGCCAGCGCTTAAAAAAACAAAATTTTTAAAATGACGAGGGAACATACGAATGACATTTAATAGCGTATGCATGGCAACACCCGGACTTTTGCCGACAAAAATAACTGCAGTAGGTTGTTGCGTATCGACGACAACCGGTTTGGGTGGATGGACAATTTCTTGTTTTAATTGTGTATCCAATTGCAATAATTTTTTATTGAAACGATTGTAATGCCGCTTAATCAACAGGCACACCAAAATCACGGTACACGTGACGATGACCGTTAACCAGCCGCCAGATTCAAATTTCGAAATAAGGGTCACGCACAAGATGCTACTGGTAATCAGAAAAGCAAAAAAAGAAAAAGCTAAACGGCCTAACCAACGTGCAGATGCTTTTTTGCGTTCTCGTGCCCAATAAACACATAAGCCAAATAAAGATAAGGAAAAGGTGATAAATACATTGATACTGTATAAGACAACGAGCAAGGAAACTTTGCCTTGGCACCAAATTAATAATGCAATGGCAAATAAGCCAAATAAGAATAAACCATTCTGAATAACCAGTCGGGTTGATAAATGACGGAAGCGGTTTGGCATCCAGCCATCGATAGCCATATTGGCAAGCACGCTAGGGCCTGCAAGAAAACCCGTATTAGCAGCGACAAATAATAGCCCTGCTTCAAATAACAAAGTGAGCAGCAGCATGATTTTGCCGAATTGCGAATCACCCAAGATAGAATGAAAAACCACGGCATTGAGTGTTTGACCTGTGACAGGTACTGGTTCCCACAGCAAAAATAACAGGATCATGCCGCCTGCTGTCATACTGAGTGAGACAGCCATATAAAACATAGTCCATTTACCGGTAACAATGCGTGGTTCACGCAAACGATTGACGTTATTGGAAACTGCTTCAAGACCCGTATAGGTTCCGCTGCCAAGCGAGTAGGCATGCAAAATCAAGGCAAGCAGCGGTAACCAGCCGATGGTGGCGGCGAGTTGTTTGGTATCTTGCACGGTATCGGGAACGAGGCTTAATAAACTTTTTCCGTGTGCGGCCACGCCATAAACAATCAAC
>CAYUYG010000182.1:0-449 GCA_964449125.1 uncultured Coxiellaceae bacterium
CGCTTACGGAATTTTGTCGCATTATTTATGATGGTAATTGGCGCCTTGGCGTTGATTGCCATTTCCGCTCCCTACCGATTGGCGCGTTTAACGGGTTTTTTAAATCCCTGGGAGCGGCCTTTCGATACGGGTTATCAGTTAACTCAATCCTTAATCGCATTTGGCCGCGGCGGCTGGTTTGGCACAGGCTTGGGAAAAAGCATTCAAAAGATGTTCTATCTGCCTGAAGCACATACAGATTTCCTGTTTGCTGTCATTGCCGAAGAGCTTGGGTTGATAGGGATGTTTGTGGTGATTGGATTATTCTGCCTATTGGTTACTCGCACCTTTATCATTGGCCGCGAAGCGCAACGTCTCGGCCAGCATTTTGCCGGATTTTTAGCGTACGGCTTCGGATTGTGGCTCGCCATTCAATTTATCGTTAGTATAGGCGTTAATTCTGGGCTATT
>CAYUYG010000182.1:459-4475 GCA_964449125.1 uncultured Coxiellaceae bacterium
CCCTTGCCCTGGATGAGTTACGGCGGCAGCAGTTTGTTGGTTAATTGCATTATGATCGCCGTGTTACTGCGGATTGACCATGAAAACCGATTAATGGCATTAGGTATTCGATGAACGTGGAAACAAAACAAGATAAATCATTGCAACGCGTGTTGATTATGGCAGGCGGTACTGGCGGCCATATTTTTCCCGGCCTCGCGGTAGCTCATTATTTACGTGAGCGCGGTGTTGATGTGCATTGGTTGGGAACCGCGCAGGGTATGGAAGCGCGTCTCGTGCCTGAAGCTCAGTTTCCATTACATCTCATTAATATTGGCGGCTTGCGCGGTAAAAACATCAAAGCCCTGTTAGTGGCGCCTTTTAAAATCCTCACGGCAACCTGGCAGGCCTTACAGATAATGAACAAGGTGAAGCCAGACGTGGTGATTGGGCTGGGCGGTTTTGTGAGTGGCCCGGGTGGCCTGGCTGCGTGGTTTATGCGTCGACCGTTAATTATTCACGAACAGAATGCCAAGGCTGGCTCAACCAATAAAATATTAGCCCTGTTTGCTAAACGCATTCTGGAAGGGTTTCCTGCTGCTTTTAAACCCGGCGCACGCGTAATGACAATTGGTAATCCGGTGCGCGCTGAGATTGCAAATTTACCGCCCCCGGCTCAGCGTCTCGATGTCAGCCGCACTCCACTCAGGCTGTTAGTCTTAGGCGGCAGTTTGGGCGCTCAAGCGTTGAATGAAATCGTGCCCCGCATGCTAAGTCAGTTGCCGGAAACGGAACGACCGCAGGTTTTGCATCAAACAGGTGACAAGCATTTTGACTCCGCCAAATTGGCCTATGAATCAATGCAAGTGCAGGCGGATCTTAAACCATTTATTAAAGACATGGCTAACGCTTATGGCTGGGCAGATGTGGTATTATGCCGAGCGGGTGCGCTGACGGTGGCTGAATTGAGCATGGTGGGTTTGGGGGCGATCTTCATACCATTTCCTTATGCGGTGGATGACCATCAGACGGTGAATGCGCAGTACATGGTGAAGAACCAGGCGGCACTCTGCATACAACAAAGCGATTTAACGGCGGAGAAATTAGCCGAGATCGTGAAGCAATTTTTAGGTTCGCCACAAAAACGCATCGTGATGGCAGAGGCTGCCTATGAGTTGCGTAAAGTCAATGTGGTTGAGCAAGTCTATGACATTTGTAAGGAGGTTTGCCGTTGAGCTGGATGTTTGAAATGGGACATATTAAGCATGTCCATTTTGTGGGTATCGGTGGCGTCGGTATGGTGGGTATCGCTGAGGTGTTATTGCGCCAAGGCTACACTGTGTCTGGATCAGACCTTTCCGAAAATGCATTAACGCAATGGCTGCGCGTAATGGGTGCGACTATTTATCGTGGGCATGAAGCAAGTCATATTAAAAATGCGGATGTCATTGTGCGCTCTTCGGCCGTTGACTGGAGTAATCCAGAATTGGACGCAGCGCGTAAAGCACGTATTCCCATTGTTCCGCGCGCTGAAATGCTAGGTGAGCTGATGCGTTTCCGTTACGGTATCGCGGTGGCTGGTACGCATGGCAAAACAACCACGACGAGTTTAGTAACCAGTATTCTAGCGGAAGCCGGGCTTGATCCGACTTTTGTGATTGGCGGGCGCTTAAATAGCGTCGGCAGTAATGCGCGTCTTGGCCGCGGTCATTATTTAGTGGCTGAAGCTGACGAAAGTGATGCTTCATTTTTATATCTCAAGCCAATGATTTCAATAGTGACAAATATTGATGAAGATCATATGGGCACTTACCAGAATGATTTTGCACAATTGAAAGCAACCTTTCTGGAATTTTTACATAGATTGCCGTTTTATGGTTTGGCAGTGCTGTGTATTGATGATCCGATTGTGCGGGAAATATTGCCGGATATATCACGGCCAGTCATTACTTACGGTATTACGCCTGAAGCGGATTTTAGAACGTCCGGTTATAAGCAATTGGGTATGCAAACTCAGTTTGTCGTTGAACGTCCTAAAGGCCTGGCACCTTTGTCTGTTACGTTAAACATACCGGGTAGACATAATGTATTAAATGCCTTGGCAGCTATTGCTGTTGCCAGCGAATTACGAGTGCAGGACCATGCGATTGTGGAAGCCTTGCAGCATTTTGCAGGCATTGGGCGACGTTTCCAGGTGTACGGTGATTTCAATTTGAGCCAGGGTGGCAAAGTGACCTTGGTCGATGATTACGGCCATCACCCGCGTGAGATTGCAGCGACACTAGCGGCTGCGCGTGAAAGCTGGCCAGACAGACGATTGGTCATGGTCTATCAACCGCATCGTTATACGCGTACACGGGATTTGTTTAAGGATTTCTGTAAAGTTCTGGCAGCACCCGATCAATTAATTCTGCTTGATGTGTATTCCGCGGGCGAAGAGTTTATCGAAGGTGCGGACAGTAAGACGCTTGCTGTATCTTTACAGCAACAATCGGGTATGACGCCGATTTTAGTCGACTCGCATGCTAGCTTGCCATTTTTACTGCAAAAAGAATTACGGGACGGAGATGTGTTGCTAATGCAGGGTGCGGGCAATATTGGCGGATTGGCAGCAAAGCTTGCCGCGACTGAATTGAAAGAAGCGGTTTCTCAACCTGACCCAGTGAAAGTAGGTGGTTGATATGCAGGATTTGCTGGTTTCAACTACATTGCGCGGCAAATTTTTAAAAGAGGAATCACTCAGCGCCTATACTTCCTGGCGTACTGGCGGTCCCGCAGATTATGTTTATATTCCTGCGGACTTAGATGACCTTTCTCATTTTTTACGTGAACTTCCTGAATCCATGCGGCTAACCTGGTTAGGTCTGGGTAGCAATACGTTGGTGCGTGATGGCGGTGTCGACGGTGTTGTCATTATCACGCAAGGCGCATTAAACCAGCTGACACAAATAAATGAATATGAAATTCGTGCCGAAGCAGGCGTTGCCTCAGCGCAACTTGCCCGTTACACAGCCCGTTTAGGTGCGGCAGGACTTGAATTTATGGCAGGTATTCCCGGCACGGTCGGCGGTGCGCTGGCAATGAATGCAGGTTGTTTTGGTGGCGAAACCTGGGGCTTTGTAAAAGCCGTTGAAACCATCGACAGCAAGGGTCAGATAAGGGTGCGACCTATATCGGACTTTGTGGTGAATTATCGTCATGTCATGCGGCCCGAAGGTGAATGGTTTGTCGCTGGCCATTTTAGTTTAACAGCAGGAAATAAAGATATTTCCCTTCAATCTATCCGCACATTACTTGAAAGGCGCAATAATACGCAGCCAACGGGCACCGCAAATTGTGGATCCGTGTTTCGTAATCCCCCCGCTAATTATGCTGCCCGTCTGATTGAAGAATGTGGTCTGAAAGGGAAAAAGATTGGGGGCGCGATTGTTTCTGACAAGCACGCTAATTTTATTATTAATGAAAATCATTCATCCTCTGCCGATATTGAAAACTTGATTGCCGAAGTGGGTGCTATCGTTGAGCAAAAAACAGGTGTACGATTAATTCCTGAAGTTTGCATTATCGGCAAACCCAAATAATTGATGAGTTCGTAAGGCTTAATAATAAGAAGGGTTTAACTGCGTGTTCAATTGTTAGGAAAAATGGATGGAAGTGACATATTAAAAGGTGTATTGGAATTTTTCCTAAAAAATGAGCAGCAGATGGATTTTTCTTAAAGGTATTCTCGATGGATGTAAGAAGAAGTGAGCAGCCAGGGAATCTTTTTCAGCACGCGATGCAAGCGTTTAAGGCCCTTTTATTAGGTGCCATTATTATTTCCTGTATCGTCGGTTTAACGCATATTCGGATTTCTACGTATTTTCCCATTAAAACTGTGCGCATCTTCGGTGTTAATCACGTCAATCGAACCGACGTGGAACAAGTCTTGACCCCTTTAGTTAATCGCAGCTTGTTCACCGTCAATGTCGAATATATCCGCGATCGCCTATTACAAATGCCGTGGGTAGGCGATATTTTTGTACGGCGCCATTGGC
>CAYUYG010000183.1:0-4469 GCA_964449125.1 uncultured Coxiellaceae bacterium
TTTGAATAACTTACATTAATGAGTGCAAAATGTGGGCAAGCGTAACTCAAATGTATTGTCAATTGCACCAACCGCCACCATCTCAAATATTTTCGGGGTCTGCCAATCCATTGAACCGACTTATCAAAACCTATTTGTGAAATCCAATCTGTCCGGCGAATTCACTGTCATTAATCCTTATCTGGTTAATGATTTGAAACGGGAAAGATTATGGGATGAAGTTATGGTCAATGATTTAAAATACTATGATGGCAGCGTTGCAAAAATCAGCCGCATTCCAGAGAAATTAAGACAAATTTATGCGACTGCTTTTGAAGTCGATCCTATCTGGTTGGTAGACGCAGGCTCGCGCCGCCAAAAATGGATCGATCAAGCGCAATCACTCAATTTATACATGGCGCAACCATCGGGCAAAAAACTGGATCAACTTTATCGGCATGCCTGGTTACGCGGTTTAAAAACCACTTACTACTTGCGTAGCATGGGTGCCACCAACGCTGAAAAAGCAACCGTGGATGATCGCGCATTAAACGCTGTACAAGTCAATCCACCCGCCACCGCGCCTAACGCTTGTTTGATCACGGATCCAACTTGCGAAGCGTGTCAATAACATTAAAATTGCCGCGTGGTATAAACTACGCGGCATTGCATAATACGGAGAAATAATATGTCAGCAGCATCAGGAACAACTGGACTCGAATCATTGGAAATGGGTGCAGCACGCATCCGTGTCGACGATAAAAAAATGATTAATTGCCGTGCTGATTTAAATCAATTAGTACCGTTTAAATATGAATGGGCATGGAAAAAATATTTGGATGCTTGCGCAAATCACTGGATGCCAAATGAAATCAATATGGCAGCGGATGTTGCCTTATGGAAAGACCCGAATGGTTTAACTGCCGATGAACGCATGATTATCGAACGCAACCTGGGTTTCTTCTCCACAGCCGATTCCTTAGTCGCCAATAATTTGGTGTTGGCCGTTTATCGCCTGATTACCAATCCAGAATGCCGTCAATACTTATTACGCCAGGCATTTGAAGAAGCATTACATACTCATGCTTATCAATACGTCATTGAAAGTCTGGGCATGGATGAGGCAGCTGTATTTAACATGTACCGCGAAGTACCTTCTGTCGCACGTAAGGCGGCTTGGTCACTTAAATACACGCAAAGCTTGGGCGATCCACAGTTTAATACGGGTACGCTGGAAAACGATCAACGCTTATTACGCGACCTGATTGCTTTCTATGTCGTGTTTGAAGGTATTTTCTTTTATGTTGGTTTTACCCAAGTACTGTCCATGGGACGCCGCAACAAAATGACGGGGACGGCAGAACAATTTCAATATATTTTGCGTGATGAATCCATGCATCTTAATTTTGGCATCGATGTCATCAATCAAATCAAAATTGAAAATCCACATTTATGGACAGAAGAATTTAAACAAGAAGCGATCAATATGATCCGTGAGGGTGTTGAACTCGAATATGCTTATGCAGTCGATACGATGCCACGCGGCATCTTAGGCTTGAATGCAGAAATGTTTAAAGATTATTTGCAGTTTATTGCTAATCGTCGTTGTGCGCAAATTGGCTTAACTCAGCAATATCCAGGCGCAGCTAATCCCTTCCCTTGGATGAGTGAAATCATGGATCTCAAAAAAGAGAAAAACTTTTTTGAAACGCGTGTCACTGAATATCAAACCGGTGGTGCATTAAGCTGGGATGATTAATTTTTCACAAAATACATGCCTCAACCCGAGGCATGTATTTAATTCAATTGCCAAACCCTCTTCTCGTGCTTAAAATAAGCCCACACATAAAACTAATCTTAAAAAAATGATGAGGTGACTTATGGAGGCTCGCTTTGCTGAAAGCAATCCAACTCCCGATGTCGCACAATTAACCCTCGACTGGATAAAAATACGCGAAAAGCCCGGCGGTAAAAATAACGATGGCAGCTTATCGGGTGTTTATCATCATCGAGATAGCGGCGAAGAATTCTTAATTAAACAAGATAGGAATGTCGCCAAAAATATCGCCGAATTTGTCGCTGGCAGTCTATTGCAGCGCATTAATCCAGTGAATGCCGATATTTTTGCTGAGATTCGTTTATTTTATATCAATGGTGAAAGCACACCGAATGAAAAAGGCGATAATGTCTACGTGGGCTCGCGTTGGTTTGCAGACTCCATTGAATTATGGAAAGATGCTTATAACGCCTATAATCATCTCGATGTTTATGAAAATCTCCGTCGTCCAACAGGCCAGATGAAAACCCGTCCCAAGCACCGGCCAAAATGGATAAGGAAAGATCCTATTCTTTCCCTTATGCTCAAACATGGTCGTTACAACGATATGTTAATGGAACAATTGGTTGATAATGCGTTTATTGAAAATCCAGATGTTAATACCGAAAACTTTGGGGTCATTCCAAAACCTTGCGGTCGTGGTTGCAAAAAAAATTGCAGTCATAATCCCCTTTTTAATGAAGCGTACACTCATACAGAAGGCGGAAAAGAAGAAGTAGTTTACTCTAAGGTTAGATGCATCAGCTATGATTACGGCGGCGCCCTGGGTGATAATCGGCGCAAGCTGGATGATCAATTACACATATTTGATGTGTGGCGATACATTAAACCTGTCTCATTTTTTAATTTTTTTAGTGGTGATGGGCCGCCGAATTATTTTTCAACGTATCATAATGTCCTGGCTTATAAACCTTTCATGCGTGCCCTTATAAAACGCAGTTGCACGCCAATTGCTGTTATCAATGAAAGTATTTTTGAAATCATGAAAGAAGTAAAAAAATATTATGGACAACAACAACTGTTAGAATTCGCCCGTCATATAGGCGCAGACGACTTCATCAAAGAAAGAATGAAGCATATTCCTCTAAATGATAAAACTGAAATAGACCATTTAATTAGCTATATTACTCTATTTTTACAACACAAATTTCGCAATCGACTTCAGCATACCCATGCAATGGCAAAAAAAATGGCCACCGATCTAAAAATGAATGCCGGTGAATTTGATGCACTCGTAGCGGAAATTCAGGTAAAAACAGACGAAGAATTTGCTGATCGAATGCAACCAAAACAATATAATCGATACGATTATGAAGACACCAGTTATGCTGATAACGAAAGCTGTTCAGATGAAATGGGTTCAGAAAAAATAAGCTCGAATATAGGTTCCGATGATTCTAATAATATAGGGTCAGATGGCTCGAATGCAGAAGACGTTGTTTTGAGTGAAACAGAAGAACCAGAAAATGAAAGGGCAAATAGGGCTAGTCCATATTTATTTTCAAGAACTCCAAAGGATCGCAACAGCGACAAGCTTGATGCTGCTGTGACAAATCAGGGCATTGATCCAACCAGCCAACAACCTGGCTTGCGATTAAATGGATTAAGCAAATAAAGTCTTCATTTTTTTTGCCGCTTGCGTTTCAAGATATTTAAGGACTCAATAAACAAGGAAAAGCCCATAGCAAAATAAATATAACCGCGAGGGATATGGAATTTAAAACCTTCTGCAATGAGTACCATGCCGATAAGAATTAAAAAACTTAAGGCGAGCATTTTAATAGTTGGGTGACGTTCAATAAAATGACTGAGTTTTTCACTCGCAAATAGCATGGCAATAATGGCAATCGTAATGGCGACTGCCATTAACCAAAAACGTTGCGTCAAGCCAATCGCTGTTAAAACACTGTCGAGTGAAAAAATAATATCGAGAATGGCAATTTGGGTCACGACAAACCCAAAACTACTGGTTTTTACTTGAGTTGTAACCTGGCCTTCTACCGGCTCAAGCTCTCCATGAATTTCTTGGGTTGCCTTCGCAAGCAAAAATAAGCCGCCACCCAATAAAAACAAGTCTCGTCCGGAAAAAGCATAATTGAAGGTAGTAAATAAAGGCTTCGTTAATTGCGTTAGCCATACGGCTGATGCAAGCAATAACAGACGCGTCATCCAAGCAAGCGTTAAGCCAATATGGCGTGCTTTTTTTCGCTGCTGCGGAGGCAAGCGTTGCGAAATAATCGCCAAAAAGACAAGATTATCGATTCCCAACACGACTTCTAAAATGGTCAGTGTGAGCAGGCTTAAGGCAATATCAAAAAAAACATCCATCACGGGCAATCCATAGCTGGCATTAATAACTCATCATAGTCAATTTTATGAGATTAATAAATCAAGAAGGCGTTTTTTTTGTCGGCCTAAACTCAATAGTTGTGCCAATTTCACTATCTGAATTATAAGCTCTCTTATTCCTGGTATTTTTATAGGCAGCTCTTAGTTCATTCTCTCTTTGAGAGCTGCTTCTGTCGTTACGGGCTGGGAATTGGTCGCCTCGCGGGGTACTGCTCTTAGGACTTGGTTGGCTTAGGCCAGGATTAGCTTTACTCGGGACAAAATCGCCAAATCAGCGCCCGCTTTTACGAAATTCGTTTTCCCC
>CAYUYG010000184.1:0-4466 GCA_964449125.1 uncultured Coxiellaceae bacterium
TCAACATGGCTTCTTAGAAAAGGCCGTGCGCATTAACGATAGATCAGCACCTCGTCACGATGTTCTCTCACAAATAGAAGATTTTGATGCTTCCACACTGAAAGCAGCAACCACTGTCGAGAAACAACTTGACTGGCAAGCTATCAAAAGGGAGATAGAATCAAGAACTGCGCAAGACAATATCACCGTCGTGGAATCTCGCATGACACCACAACAAGAAGCTGTTTCTGCTAAAGTTTTACTAGGTGAAGCAGCCGGATATAATCATGTATTGGATCAAGTTAAAACATTCAAGCATGAGAGTCTTAAAAAACATGGTCAAAATATCAATAAAGCAGTATTGTTCAAGGATGTGCATAAACAACTGAAAGACCATATCAGCGAAGCTCCAGCAATCGAACCATTGTCACCTTCATTGACTCGTAAGTAACCAATAAAACCAGAGAGCCAGGCGGCTCTCTGGTTTTTTAACTTTTCTTTCTCCATTCAAGCTGGCTATACTCCAAAAGTTCATATTGGAGTGTTGCGATGCTGATTACCCTGGTTTTATTTATTCTTCTCATTATTTTACTCACAGGTTTATATGGCACCAAACGCCAGCATAAGTCTTTAAGTTACCGAGTCATTCTTGCGCTAATCTGTGGTATTGGGTACGGCCTCTTATTGAAATTTTCGCCTGATAATAGCTTATTGGGTTTTATCAAAAACACACTCTATTTGATTGGCCATGCTTACCTTTCTTTATTGAAAATGCTGGTGGTGCCATTAATTTTGACTTCCATCATTCACGCGATTTTGAATTTAGGCGTTGGCAACGACACGCAAATTAAAAAAATGAGTATTTTGACTTGCAGCCTGCTGTTAGGCATGACAGCAATTGCTTCTTTAATTGGCATCGGTGTGGGGGTTTGGTTTCATGTCGGTGCAGGTTTAAGTTTGCCTGAGATCATTGAAGCGCCTAAACACGTTTACACGGGATTAGTTGATACTTTACTTGGCATGATCCCGGGTAATCCAATTGCTATTATGGCCGATGAAAATACCATTGCGATCGTGTTATTTGCAGTTTTGCTTGGCATTGCCGCGCGGATGCTCGATATAAAAGATCATGACAAAATGGAAACGTTTCGCCAATTGATTGTGTCGATGTTTGCAATTGTAAAAAAACTAGCGGTGATTGTGTTAGGTTTAACGCCGTATGGGATCTTGGCCTTGATGTCATTATTATTGCTGGATCAGGGTACAAATTTATTAACAGGCATTGCCAATTTTATCGCAGCCATGTACGTAGCCATGGCAATTGTTATTGTCATGCATGCCAGTATTTTATGGTTGTTCGGTTATCATCCCATTACTTATTTCAAGAAAGCGTATCTACCTTTATTTGTTGCCTTTACGACAAGATCCAGTTTTGGCACGTTACCCGTCACGGAAGAAACACTGCATAATAAGTTTCATACGAATCAAGTAATCGCAACCTTTGTACCGAGTATTGGTGCAACGATAGGCATGAATGCTTGCGCGGGGATTTTTCCTGCCATGTTGGTGGTGATGACTTTAACTATTTTACACCAGCCTATTACCTGGCAATTAATCGGGATGGTCATGTTTGTTAATGCGATTGCATCATTGGGTATTTCAGGTATTCCCGGAACTGCTTATATTGCCGCAACGGTGACACTGACGAGTCTACATTTACCGTATTCCATTATTGCTTTAGTGCAGGGTGTCGATCCTATTGTGGATATGG
This sequence comes from uncultured Coxiellaceae bacterium, assembly GCA_964449125.1. GTDB lineage: Bacteria > Pseudomonadota > Gammaproteobacteria > DSM-16500 > DSM-16500 > Aquicella. Next base: position 1,751 of record CAYUYG010000184.1, read on the forward strand.
GACGTACCGCGACGAATGTAAATGGAGTGTTAACTACGGCCTTAGTAGTTGATAAGACTTTTAAAAGCGGTTGACTAAATTTGCCTGTTTAGGCTAAAATCGGAAATAAGCTCATTTTTTAAGATAAAAAATAAATATAATCATAGAGTTACAGAGAGGAGGGTGTGTATGTTTGGCTTATTTAATACCGTTGCCAATTTTTCTTCCCAAAAAACCCTACGCGAAAACTTTGTCGCGATGTGTAGATTATCGTTTCCTAAAAGCCATTCTCAAGCAACTACAGGTTTAATTAAGGATTTAGCTGATTGCGAGTTACAATTGCAAATTAAGCTTTCTCCCCAAAAAAAGACTTCTCCTTCTCCGTTACTTAATTTAAATATTGATTTAGATGCCGAAGAGATCAGAGCGAGAAAGCGTTATCTTAAACTCATCGCGGCAGATATGGAGTATCTGTATCAAGATCAAGATCCGGTTAAGTATCTGAGAGCCTGTGCAGCCATGAGAAAGCTCTGCCACACACATGGTTTGATTATTACAGAGAGAGAAGTCTGCGAACTTGCGCAAGATTATCTAGATCACCCATCAGAAGACATTCACTTCGTTGGTAGGAGATTTATCACTGAGGAACTTTCTAACCAAGTAGAAGGTAAAGAAAAAGAAAAAGCAGACAGGACAGAAACTCAATTTGTAACCAGAGATGTTTTCGAGCCTGATTTTATCATTGCCTATGCAGAAGTGAAAAAACGAATTGATTTACAAAAAGACACCCAGCAAGACCAAGAGGGACTTTGGTTATATACCCCTGATCACACTCAGGTTTGCGTTTCTCCTTCGGAATTAGAGCAGATTACTAATAGTAAATCATTCGGAGAAAAATCTTCCAATAAAGCTAACTTGTTTGGATTGGATTTAAATTCATCTCTACAAGATTATCAAGAAACACGAAATAAAATATTGCATGATATTGCTGCTCTAGACACTGCTGAAACTGCCATTGATTATTGGGAGAAATGGCATCTACATCATCATCAGCGCAGCACACGAACTTCAAAAGTTCGTGGGTATAAAGAACACATTAACCATTTAAAACATGATTATGAAACTATGTATAAAAATTTTCATGACCAGCATGTATTAGCTTTAAAAGAACAAAGTGCGTCTCGTGAGTCACGACTTCAAATAGAAAGAGAATTTCAAGACTTTGAAAATAAAATTGATCGCTCCTCACGTACAACACTGCTTACCCGAAATAATCCGAACGCTTGTGCAAAAAAAGCTGAGATAATGGAACGATTAAATGAATTTCCAAAAAAGTCTGTGCTTACACGTCTTAGAGATAATTTGCAAGCGCGTTGGGGAACCGTGAAGCGACAGTTTACTTATGCTATCTTCACACCTTTCTTAAATCTATTAATCGACACAGATAGCTATAATTTCTTTGTTGATGGATTCAATGTGTTTGCTGATTTAGTTCGCGTATTTTAATGATCTATCCATCAAGCTTGTGTTTTCACAAGCTTGATTTTCTAAACTCTTCTGCGTGGCGAGGCTTCAGCTTGTGGTTCAATCAGTCTATCTAGTTTTGCCGCCATCTCTTTTTCATGGGGCAATATACTACTAGCATAGCGACCGTTTGCACTATTGGTATAAAAATCCTGTAAACATGTTTTAAGTAATTCTTCCCGTGGATGAACTCTTAGATAGTCTTGGAAACCATCCATTTTAGCGGCTTCCGTTTGTAGCAATTCCAAGCGTCCTTGAATTTCAGCAAAGTAATCATCTGCCATATCTCGACGCGGCACTTGGCTATGTGCACATACATCACTAATTTCTTTCCGCAATAAATCTTCAGGAAACACAAGAAACTTTATCATCGCTTTATATATTTCTTCTTGAAAAACCGGAGAATGACTGATTTCATCTGTATTAAAATGACTATTTAAGTCCATATGTGCTAAATAAGGTTTGGTTAATACATTCGTATTTAAAAAATCTTCATGTGAAAATCGCTTAGTGCCATGAGGTAACATTTCTTCAAAATCAAATGCTGCAAATCGGCCATTATTATCAATTTTGACATTGCCTAATTTCGCATCAGAGGCATTGAATATAATGCTCGTCACTAAATAATCAGCCAGACCATTATGCTTAATAGCTTCTTCTGTGAAATCATTTTGCTCCGGTGTTCTACCTTCAATATACCGAGAGGCCGGAACGATTAATTTTTGTTCCCCATTTAGCTGTTCTGCCGCGCGTACTTTTGCACTGCCTGGCGCAAAAATGGCATACAAACGTGAAAAAATAATTTCATTGAAGGGTAAGGTATCTTTTATTACCCACGGACGTTCTTTGCCAGATTCGCTTCTTTCTATACGAACTGACGCTTGATTGCGCCCGGCCGTAATACCTAATTTTTGTTTATCTTCTTCGCCAAGTTCTGGCATTTTAGTGACAGTCAATTTTTTAAATTGGCTTTCCCCAAACACTTTGTTGAGTAAAACATTCGTTAGCTTCACTTTCTTTTTGGAGGAGCGTTTTTTTTTGTGATCGGTATGAATTTTTCGGAACCCCGCCATGTGATCGGGTTTAATACTTCCTTTTTCATCAAAATTATTGGCATTTTCTGGGAATTTTTTTAGTCGCCGCATAGGTTTGGTGTCAGCTTAACCAGGCCTTGTTATCTTAATAACGCGGCCAAAAAGCCCTCTTTCACTTT
>CAYUYG010000185.1:0-4460 GCA_964449125.1 uncultured Coxiellaceae bacterium
AGATCCAAAATTACTAAGCAAAACGCGTATCTTTTCGTATTTTATTATTGCGCGTTATAAATCCGATATTGGACATCACTATTTTCCTCTATCTGAAGAATACTTAAAAGAAGTCATGCGAGATTTTAATTTTCCACCAGAATTATGTGCTAAAATTTCTTTAACAGTGATAAATAATTTAATGGTTAATTTACGAAAAGAAACCATGTACCAAGCTGCATTCAATAATCATTCAACACTGTTTAATCGAATTCCGTTGCAATCCGAAGTGGCGCCATTACAAACTATCCCGCCCCAACAAACTGTGCAACCGCACTATGCACCATCACACGAAGCTTATTCGCATCCTCATCAACAACCTGAAGTTGAATCGGTTTATTTGGCATCCAGTGCCATGACACAACCGGAGTTTCATGATCCATCTATTACCTACATGAGCCAGTTGCAAAGCCCAACCCAATCGCAGTGGCAACCTAATTTATATCAGCCAGTTCAATATCCTATTGATGATCAACAACCTTGGCATCCATCATTCGTCATACCTGGAAGAAATTAAAGAAGTGTAAGTTCGCCTGCATTAATGTCATTACCGCGCAGCCAACGCGCGGTAGAGACTGATGTTAAGTTGGGAATTTAGCTCTTGGACTTGGCGTCGGTAAAGGCTCACTCTTATTTGATTTATTAGGCTGAAACAGATTATGCTGAGCATAAGCTGATTTTTGATAAGCGGCTTTATTTTGTTCTATCATTTTTTCTAAGGTAGCAATAAGTGTATCCACAAGCACTTGCATGGTATCCAGCACTAAATTAAGATTTTTGGTAAGCGGTTCTATAATGTCGGCATTTAATGTATTTTCGAGAGGTTTTTCTAATACTTCGGGTTTTTCTGCAGCTTCAGGTTTTTCTGCAGCCTTAGGTTTATCTTCAACTTTAGGTTCTGCAGCTTTGGGCTGTTCTACCGCTTTGGGGTTTTCCGCTTGCTCGGCAGGAACGTACAACTCTGCAGGAGCAGTGTGGGCTTGCTTGTTTTTTTCCAACCAAACCATTGCTGGGAGTTTCTGCTCTTCATTTTCAAAAAGATGGTCTTTATCAAGTGCGACAATAGCACGTAGACGCAAATTTTCATCTTGAATGGCTTTAATTTGGCTATTGTCAATTGATGTTAAGCCAATTTTTTCAAGTAAGCTACGCAAAGCTTGGTCGTCGATGGGTTCAAGTATGGCATCATTAATTTTAGCAATTAATAACTGGGTTTTCTTATATTGTTTATCGGTGGATTTAAGATAGGTATTTTTTAATACTTCGCCTAATACTGGATTTTGTATCAAACTGTGATAATAGATTTGCTTATCTTGCTGAATAATTTTTTGGCGGAGTTGTTTGCCCACTACCATTCCATTTTTTTTAAGGACTGCTATGGTCGATTTTGATCTACCAGGATCCGTTGCCGCCTTATTAAGCGCTTGGACGAATCGCACGTCAGGATTTTTTTGTTTTTGAGTAAACAAATCCCTTACTGCGGAGTTGAGGATACGATTTTTTGATTTATCCTCCGCATCTGAATGACTCTGCTTACCAATCTCAGCTACCACTATGCTCGGAAAAATTGTATCACGTGTCGCTTTATGTCGTTTCTTAGCTTTCTTTTCAGCTTCTTCATCTTTTTCTTCTACTTGGGTTTCTTTATCCTTCAAACCCTCTAGTTTTGCAGCAGAGAGTAAAGTTGGCGTTACTCTAGCTTGCGTAGACATAATCTGCACTGCCATGAGCGAAGGTTCATTTACTTGCAACGCAAATTGATCAACTAATTTTTCACCTCTAGCTTTTAAAGCTTCAAAATCTGGAGCGGGTTGTTTTAACTCCCTACTCAAAGTGTCTATTTCGCGTTTAAATACTTCATCCTCTGAGCGAAGATCAGCCATTTTTTGCAGATTTTCTACAAGTTTTTTAACATCTTCTTCATATCCGACCGGGGTAGAATCAAAGAGTGAATTCGTTCTGTCAATATTTTGTAATTGTTGCCTGACTTCCTGGATTAATAATGACTCGTGGTTGAGAACTGGGGGAGATGACATTGAATAATACTTGGCATCCGGAATAGCATTCTTAACTGAATAATCAAATTCCCCGCGAAATTCATGTATAAATTGTCTATCTTGATCTGAAATACCAAACCAGGTTTTTTGTAAGTCTTGAACGGATGGATATTGCAAAGCAGCGTGGATAGATAATACGGATTGATAATCACCCCTTGCTAAACTATTGCGCATCACATCAATCCAGCGTTGAAGAACAACTGTGCGCTTATCAATATCCATTGTTGTTAATATTTCTTGAATAACGAAATGAGAAAGACGACTAGAAGCAAGTGAAAATTCCTCAAGCGCTCTCTCTCGGCCACTTGGTTCGCCATTAATTCTTATATAGAAATTTTGATTATATTTTTTTAAATCTTCGGCAATTAATTTGATTAATTCCTGGTGCAATTCATGTAAGGCGATGACTTCTACAGCTTCCTTCCCGGGCATAGATTTCACTTCGTCTATTAATCTTTGTTCGAGATTACCTAACACCGTCGTAACCAATGCTGTCAGGGTTCCCCAATTTCCTTTTATTATTTTTTCGGGTACTTTTAATGCTTGCGAAGGATTATGTGTGATCCATTCATATACTTCTCGCATCTCTTCAGTAGACTTTGCATACTCAGACAAATTAGTTGACATTTCCACACAGAGAGCTCGGATTTGTTTTAATTGATCAATTTGCTTTCTAATGTCCTCGGCTGTTATACGGCCTTGATGTAGAAAAACGTCTATCATCGCTTTATATTTTTCTTCTTGACTATTAGCCGGTGCGTACTCAGCAAGAGCTTGGTAGGCTTCACTTTGTAAGATTTTGGCCTCAACTAAAGGAATGTATTTTTCGTATTCAGCACGCACTTCTCTGAGAGACTGCAATCCAATATTTAATTCTTTTTGTTTCTCTCTAAGTTTTACAGCCATTTCTTTTTCTTCTGCTTCATGCTCAACGCCAAATCTAGCTGAATCGCTTTCCCATTTTGATATTTTACGATTAACTTCATTTTCAAGCGCAGAAAGCCTAGCGATTTCCGCATCTAAAGGTTCTAACTTACGCCGCATGGCATTATGGTGAGTGACAATCACATTCGCTGAAGCAGGGGAATTCAATACTTCCTCTTCACCCTCTGGACTTTTTTCTGTTTCTTCTACATCATCAAAAAGATGATCTACCGCATTGCCTATATCCGCCTCAACGTCAATTAGAGCTCCTTTACCCATGATTTTATCTTCATCATGTTTAACTAATTGTTTAATATTTTCAGGATTTACTCGTAAAACAGTATCCAGCTCAGCTGCGTATTTTTCATCTTGTAAGCGGTCATTACGACGCTGATCAAGATAAGCAATGTTTCCTCTTTGTTGAGCTATGTCTTGGTCTAATGCCACGAAGTCATTTAATACATCGTACATTTTTCTGACTTCATAATATTGAGGATATTTTTTAAGTGTCTCTTTATTCCCTGAGCCACTTAAATTCGCCATAATCGTGGCGGCTTTAAACATTCTATTTCCAAATAATATTCGGGCTTTAGAAGGCACCACATCAGGTTTATCTGCGCTCCCTGCAGGCAATCTTTTTTTAGTTTCGCTTTTTTTCCCTTCTTCAATCCAATTTACTTCGTCTTTGATGTTCTGATATTTGCGTGCGGGGATAACATCATCTTCATAGCTAAGAAAATCTGTTTCAGTTTTTTGCCGCTTTTTTTTGCTGTCTATATCGTTCAAAATATCCTGCTTCAAATGATGATGTGCTCGGATAGTCGTATGAAAAATCCTTTCAGCAGCATGCACAGCTGCGATTTTTTTTTGCAATTCATTCGACATTACTTTTTCTTTAAGCTCAAGATATTTTTTGGTAAGTGCTACTAATTCCCCATCCTTTCGGATTTTTTTTACGCCATCCGCAGAGAATGTTTTTATCTTCTCAATGGCACTTTCATCTAATTTGTTTTCTTTTAAAAAAACCTTTAAATCTTCAATTGCCGCCAGCAAATCATCAACAGCGGCGAGTTGTGCCCTAAAACTTTGCTTTATCATTGTCTTAGCCATTGACCACTCTCTCTTTTTTAACTTATATAACTTTAGTATAGGCGGTGTTTCTTTACGAAAGCTTAAGAGAATTTTTTATGTATAATCAACTGATTATCGTCGAAAGACGGATAATACGTTAGGAATGGACTGTAATAACTCGAGGGCTTTGGAAAGGGTTTGTAAGCTACTGATTTCAAGTGTTAAATAAATGGAGGCTTCATCTGAGCCGGGTGCCTTATAAGTCTGCAAGCCAATTACATTGAGTTTTTCAGCGGCTAATAAGGTCGTAATATCGCGTAATAAACCAGTTCGATCATGAATGCGTATAATTAAATCAACTGGATATTT
>CAYUYG010000186.1:0-3536 GCA_964449125.1 uncultured Coxiellaceae bacterium
TTTTTTGAAATGCTGGGCAATTTTAGTTTTGGTGATTATTTCAAACGCGATGCGATTCGCTTTGCCTGGGAATTTCTAACCAAACGCTTAGGTCTCTCTCCTGAAAAATTATGGGTTACCGTTTATAAAGATGATAAAGAAGCAGAAGAAATCTGGTTAAACGAAATGAAAGTAGACCCCAAACGTTTCAGCCGCTGTGGTGAAGAAGATAATTTTTGGTCGATGGGCCCCACCGGACCCTGCGGCCCTTGCACAGAAATTTTTTACGATCATGGTGCACACATTGCAGGTGGACCACCAGGCTCTCCGGATGCAGATGGTGATCGCTATATTGAAATTTGGAATCTGGTTTTCATGCAATACGATCGTGCTAACGACGGCACTCTCACACCTCTACCGAAGCCTTCGGTTGACACTGGCATGGGTCTCGAACGTATTTCCGCTGTTCTACAAGGCGTACATAACAATTACGACACAGATTTATTTCAGCCCCTCATTAAAGCTGCAGCAGAAATTGGTGGCATAGATGATTTAAGTAATTTTTCATTGCGAGTGATTGCGGATCATATCCGCTCCTGTAGCTTTTTAATTGCAGATGGTGTCGTGCCTTCCAATGAAGGCCGCGGTTATGTACTGCGCCGCATTATTCGCCGCGCATTACGTCACGGTAATAAGCTTGGCATTACACAACCCTTCTTCCATCAACTCGTCGCACCGCTGACCGATATCATGGGTCACGCTTATCCTGAATTAATTAAAGCGCGATCGCACATCGAAAAAACACTGCGACAAGAAGAAGATCAATTTAGCACGACATTAAGTCAGGGACTTAAATTATTCGAACAAATTACGGCTGATTTAAACGGTGATATTATTCCCGGTGAAACAGTTTTTAAACTATATGACACTTACGGCTTCCCCGCTGATTTAACTGCCGACATCGCTCGTGAACGCAATTTAACGATTGATTACGACGGTTTTGAAGCAGCCATGGCTAAACAACGTGAACGCTCTCGTGAAGCGAGCAAGTTCACCACCGAATACAATGTTGCACAAGCTGATCAAGCGCCAACGGAATTTACCGGTCACAAAAATTTACAAACTGAACCTGGGCGCGAACCCGGTAAGGTTTTGGCGATTTACCGTGATGGTAAATTTATAGAAACCTTGAATGCAGGCGAAAAAGCATCGATTGTTCTCGATCGCACACCCTTTTATGCAGAATCCGGTGGGCAGGTAGGTGATCAAGGCATGTTGTGGATCGATAAAAAAGCACTGTTTAAAGTCCATGACACGATCAAACAAGGCCATACTCACTTGCACCTGGGTAAACTGGAAAAAGGCTCACTCGCAATTGGTGATGAAGTCACAGCGGAAGTAGATGCTAAACGCCGCGCTGCGATTGTACTAAACCATACGGCCACACATTTATTACACATGGTGTTAAAACAAGTCGTCGGTGAACACGCTATACAAAAAGGTTCGCTCGTCGAACCGGATCGCTTACGTTTTGATTTTTCCCATTCTGCTCCACTCACAGAAAAAGAATTGCATACTGTTGAACAATTGGTGAATAACGCCATACGCGCAAATTACCAAGGCGTGGTACACGTCACCACACCAGAAGAAGCGCTAAAAAATGGTGCGATTGGTTTATTCGGTGAAAAATACGGTAGCAAAGTGCGTGTCGTGCATTTTGGTCCCTCGGTAGAATTATGTGGTGGGACACACGCGGATCATACTGGCGATATCGGTATCTTCAAGATTTCCTCAGAAACAGGGGTCGCAGCAGGTATTCGACGAATTGAAGCTGTCACAGGCGATGCCGCATTGCAATTTATCGCCAAACGCCAAAATGAACACAAACAAAAATTATTACAAACCGAAGAGCGCCTATACCTTCTCGAAAAAGAAATTCAGCAACTCAAGGATAAATTGGCAAGCGTTACCAGTCGTGATCTTGCAGCGCAAGCGAAAAAGATTGGCAATTTAAACGTACTGGCAACCATTGTAGAAGGCCTAGATGGCAAGGCACTGCGCAGTGCAATGGATCATCTCAAACAACAACTTGGCAGCAGTGTCATTGTGTTGGCCACAGTGAAAGAAAACAAAGTCGGTATTGTCGGCGGTGTAAGCCCTGATTTAACCGATAAAATTAATGCCAAGGACATGGTATCTATGGTTGCCCTCCAAGTGGGTGGCAAAGGTGGCGGCCGCGCAGATTTAGCGGAAGCTGGCGGCAATAAACCGGAATTCTTGGAAAAAGCACTGCAGTCTGTTTACACTTGGGTACAAGACCGCACAGGATCGTAAGGCACTATGGCTCTAATCGTACAAAAATATGGTGGCAGTTCAGTCGGTACACTAGACCGCATTCATCATGTCGCTCAAAAAGTGGCTGAGGCACGAGGACAAGGACATGACCTTGTTGTCGTGGTTTCTGCTATGTATGGTGAAACGGATCGTCTTATCCAATTATCCAACGCGCTCACGCAGGATCCTGAACCGCGTGAATACGATGTGCTTATTTCAACCGGCGAGCAAGTTTCCATGGCCTTGCTCAGTATGGCACTCAATACCAAAAATTGTCCGGCACGCTCTTTTACCGGCGGACAAATTGGTATACGAACAGATGGCGTGCACACAAAAGCACGCATTCTGGAAGTCCAAACGGAGGCTATTAAGCGTGAATTAGCGCACGGACGCGTTGTGGTGGTCGCTGGCTTTCAAGGGATGAATGAATACGGTGATGTCACCACCTTGGGACGCGGCGGCTCAGACACGACCGCTGTTGCCATTGCCGCCGCACTGAAAGCCGATGAATGTCAGATTTATACTGACGTAGATGGGGTTTACACAACCGATCCGCACCTGGTACCAGAAGCCCAATTACTCCCCTTTATCAGCTTTGAAGAAATGCTGGAAATGGCGAGCCTTGGCGCTAAAGTATTACAAATGCGTTCAGTTGAATTAGCCAGTAAACACAGCATGCCTATCCGTGTATTGTCCACCTTCTCAGATGGGCAAGGCACACTGGTCACCTTTGAGGACAAGATTATGCATAAACTGCCCGTTTCCGGGATTGCTTTCAGCCGCGAAGAAGCCATTATTTCCTTGTCAGGCGTCCCACGCCAGATTGGTGTAGAAGGATTCATTCTAGGCAAGGTCAGTGAAGCCAATATTGAAATTGATATGATTGCGCAAAATGCTACCGCGCAAAATACCGTCGATTTCACTTTCACCGTGCATCGCCGCGAACACGCGAAGGCACTCAAGATTGTTGAAGCGCTTGCACAAGAATTAGGTGCCGTTTCAGTCAAAACCAATGCCAAGGTCGCAAAAATTTCATTAGTTGGCATTGGCATGCGCTCACATACCGGCGTCGCGAGTACGATGTTTAATTGCCTGGGTAAAGCGGGCATTAACATTCAGATGATTACCACTTCCGAGATTAAAATTTCAGTGGTTGTCGACGAAGCACCCCTCGAACCAGGCGTTAAAGCGGTCCATCAAGCGTTCGATCTTGATAAAATACC
>CAYUYG010000186.1:3546-4457 GCA_964449125.1 uncultured Coxiellaceae bacterium
TCTTGGCGAAGCAGGAATCAACATTCAGATGATTACTACCTCTGAAATTAAGATTTCCGTTGTTGTTGATGAGTCTCATCTAGAAAAAGGTATACGTGCTGTTCATGCGGCGTTTGAGCTGGATAAACTGCCATTACCGTCAGATAAGACCTATATTGAATAAAAATAAGCTAAAAATATGCAAAAGCTATTTGCAGAATGACATTTTATTGTTTACTATTGCACACCTTGAAACAAGCAAGTAGTGGTAAAAAAATAGAAAATTTATGGGTTCCCCGCTCCTCAAGCAAAATGCGATAAACTAAAAGAGGGGTCAGATTGATGCCCATCAGGTTGAATTTGTGGTTATGCCTCAGGGAATTAACGGGGAATAGTGGCTGTAAATGGACAAGGCAGTTTTTTAAAAGGAGATGGAAATGCTCATATTAACAAGACGTGTGGGTGAGACAATAGTAATAGGTGACGATGTTATCGTGACCGTACTTGGTATTAAAGGTAACCAAGTGCGTATCGGTATTAATGCGCCTAAAGATGTATCGGTACATCGTGAAGAAATTTACCAGCGCATTCAACAGGAAAAAAATACAACGCCGAAGCAAGAAGAGCAAGCGGCACCTGTCGTAACAGCTGCACCGGTAAGAAAAAAACGCGAACCAAAAACCGATAAAAATGAAAATAAAGAGTAATCTTGTATAGTTTTGTACGCTAAGTACAAGTATACTAAGCCAATTTTTGGAGAGGTGGCCGAGCGGCTGAAGGCGCTCCCCTGCTAAGGGAGTATGGGGCCAAAAGCTCCATCGAGGGTTCGAATCCCTCCCTCTCCGTAAGTGTGCACGGATAACTACAGTTTCTATACGCGCCCGTAGCTCAGTTGGATAGAGTATCTGGCTACGAACCAGGGGGTCGGGAGT
>CAYUYG010000187.1:0-4456 GCA_964449125.1 uncultured Coxiellaceae bacterium
CAAGCAGGCATTTCTCAGTGAAGAAGGCCATCAACATGTTGAAGACATGCTGATCAAGGCGGGTTTACTGAATGAAAATGAAAGCTTGTATGATGCGCATAATATTGTCTTGATGCATCATATTTACGCTGGTTTGCGTTCTCACACCTTGTTTCACCGTGATATCGATTACATCGTGCAAAATGGCGAAGTCATCATCGTTGATGAACATACTGGTCGTACCATGCCAGGACGTCGTTGGTCAGATGGTTTGCACCAGGCGGTTGAAGCGAAAGAAAAAGTTAAAATTAACCAGGAAAATCAGACACTCGCTTCCATTACCTTCCAAAATTTCTTCCGCTTATATTTTAAATTAGCGGGCATGACCGGAACAGCGGATACGGAAGCGTATGAATTCCAGCAAATTTACGGACTGGAAGTGGTGGTGATTCCGACACACAAACCAATGGTGCGTGATGATCAACCTGATTTTGTCTACATGTCGGCAGAAGAAAAATTTGCTGCGATTGTAACTGACATCAAGAATACGCTGGCTACTCAACAACCTATTTTAGTCGGTACTGCCTCCATTGAAGCCTCTGAATTTTTATCGCAGTTACTCAAGCGCGAAAAAATTGCGCATCAAGTGTTAAATGCGAAATTCCATGAAAAAGAAGCGCAAATTGTTGCAGAAGCTGGACGTCCGAGTGCAGTGACCATAGCAACCAATATGGCTGGCCGGGGTACGGATATTGTCTTGGGCGGTAATTTGGAAGCAGAATTACGCGCGCTTGATAATCCTACGCCGGAAGACATTATTGCGCATAAAAAAGCTTGGCAGGAGCGCCATGATCAAGTGGTTAAGGCCGGTGGTTTATATGTATTAGGCACTGAACGTCATGAATCACGCCGTATTGATAACCAGTTACGCGGCCGTTCCGGTCGTCAGGGCGATCCAGGTAAGTCTCGTTTTTATTTATCTCTGCAAGATAATCTGCTGCGTATTTTTGGTGGCGAACGCTTGAATTTATTGATGCAACGTATCGGTATGGAAAAAGACGTTGCGCTCGAATCGCGAATGTTATCACGCAGTATTGAAAAGGCGCAGCGCAAAGTTGAAGCATATAACTTTGATGTGCGTAAGCAATTACTTGAATACGATGACGTTGCAAATGAACAACGTAAAGTCATTTACCATCAACGCGACATATTATTAAAAACAGATGACATTGGCGAATCGATTGCTGATATACGCAAGAGTGCTATTGATCAAGTCATTAATCTGTTTATTTCACCGCATAGTATGGCAGAAGAGTGGGATGTTCCCGGGCTTGAATTGCGTTTGCAAAGCGATTTTGGTTTGAAACTGCCTATTTCTCAGTGGCTGGAGCAAGATGATACACTGGATGAAGAAAAAATCCGTGAACGTATCTTGACGGCTGCGAATGAAGCCTATCAAGTCAAAGAAGAGCAAATGACACCGAAAGTCGCGCGTCAATTTGAAAAAGCAGTCATGTTGCAAACGCTGGATACCAGCGGGCCCGAACATTTGGCAGCCATGGATTATTTACGCCAAGGTATTCATTTGCGTGGCTATGCACAAAAAAATCCCAAGCAGGAATACAAGCGCGAATCATTTGAATTATTCGCTCAATTGCTGGATAAAATTAGTTATGACGTCATTTCTGCGTTAAGCCGCTTCGAAGTCAAGATGGAGCAGGGCGTAGAACAACTGGAAGCAGGCCACCGTCAATCCATGAATAGGCAGCAAATGGAATACCGACACATTGCACCATTGGATGCTATGAATGAACCTGCGGACATGGTCGTGGGTGATGATGTGCAGGTCGCAACCAGGCAAACGTTTGTACGCGAGATGCCGAAAGTGGGACGTAATGATGATTGTCCTTGCGGATCAGGCAAAAAATATAAACATTGCCATGGTAAGCTAGACTAGCATGACAGAAGCATCGGCTTTAGTACGTGCCGTCGTTGGCATTGTCAAAAAGGATAATAAAATATTAGTTGCCGAGAGACCGCAAGGTAAGCCGTATAGCGGTTATTGGGAATTTCCCGGCGGAAAAATTGAAACGCATGAATCTGGCGAAGCCGCGTTAAAACGCGAACTGTTTGAAGAGTTAAACATCAAAGTGGAATCAGCTTCTTTATTGTTTAGTTACGAACATGCCTATCCGGATAAAACTGTTTTTTTGGAAATGTGGTTGGTAGAACAGTTTCAAGGTGAGCCAGTCGGTATGGAACAGCAAACACTGCAATGGGTTACATGGATGGAAGCTGAGCAATTGAAGCTGCTGAGCGGTGTGTGGCCAGTATTAGATAGATTGAAAAGTTTAGTATAGCTGTCATTCCAAGATGACAATACCAAGGATACAAACATGGATAAGTTGAAATTTGGTTTAGCTCTCGGCACTTTGTATTTTGCTTTTCTACCTTTCGCACAGGCTCAATCTTGCGAGAGTGTGATTAATCAGGCACGTCTCGCTCTTCCTGCTACGCCACCCGCTCAACCTGCAAGCCTGTGGAACTTAAATTGGTTACAAGGACATCTGGGCCAGGCAGACACTGGCAGCGTTGTTGAGACGCATTATCAATGGGAAAAAGGCGTTTTGTTGGCACGAGACAGTAGCGTGGTTAAAACTGCTAATTTTCCGGACGAAGTGAGCGCATCAGAATCTGTTAACGACATATTGAAACAAATGGGTACGCCCAAACAAGTTGAATCCACTATTTTGGTCCAGTATCGCTGGGTGTGTGCGGGTAATTCATCCTATCTAGAAGTATTGATGGATAAAGATAAACTCGTTTATGCAGACGGACAAACCTGTTCTGCGGCAAAGGCAGGGGCAGCTGATAATTGCGATTCTTTTTCAGGTAGTATTATGCCAAGTCACCTCGAAAGTCGAATCAGTAGTGCCCCGGCTGAAATGGCTGTTTCATCTCAACAATTAAAAGACTACAACGATCATTTTAAAACTAACGTAAAAACTACCCAAGAATTAAGTGCTGATATGATTGCGCGTCTCAAGGCTTATCTTGGCAATCTCCGCACATGCCAAGCTGGCGTGTACGAGTATGCAACACCTGAAAGTTCCGATAGCGTGACGTTTGTCACCTCCACGATTAAAGGGTTGCAAGACAATTTTTGCATGGTAGAGACAACACAACACGTTCCGCAAGGTAGTGTCACCACTTCCCCAATTTCAAAATGCCAATATCAACAGCAAAATTTAGCTATCTTTGCCGATGTAGAAGCAGAAAATCTGATTAATGGTATTGATAATCCGCAAATTGACAGAATGCAGGAAACACAGTGTAAAGTGTTTTTAAATGGTCAAGAAATTCCGATGGTTCAGTGAGGAATCGTTAGCCGCCATTAAGATGGCGGCTTCAAATTAAATAATTAATTCTTCTTTCTGGGAATCGGCGAGATAAAATTGAACTGTCTTTTCAAGTCCAGAAGTTAATGTTTCTTGCGGATGCCAGCCCAGATTTTTTTCAATTTTACTGAAATCAATGGCGTAACGAAAATCATGTCCGGGTCGGTCAGTGACAAACTGTAAAAGTGTTTTATAAGAATGAGTACACGGTAATAACTTATCCATCAATTCACAAATATGATTAGCAAGGGCAAGGTTTTCCCATTCATTATTGCCGCCCAAATTATATTGTTCGCCAATCTTACCATTTTTTAGAATAGTCAAAATACCGCGGCAGTGATCATCAACATATAACCAATCACGAATATTTTTACCCTGACCATAAATGGGAATCGGTTTGTTTGCAATGCAGGATCGTATGACAGTGGGAATAAATTTTTCTGCATGTTGAAACGGACCATAATTATTAGAGCAATTGGAAAGGGTGATGGGCAAGCCATACGTATGGTAATAAGCCTGCACTAAATGATCGGAAGCCGCTTTGCTAGCTGAGTACGGCGAGCGCGGTTGATAAGCCGTCTGTTCAGTAAAAAGTGGATCAGTTGCTTGAAGCGAACCATAAACTTCGTCAGTGGAAATATGATGGAAACGGCAATTTTTCGCATCACGTTTTTCAGTTTGCAGCCAATAATGACGTGCTGTTTCAAGCAGCGTAAAAGTACCCAGCACATTGGTTTCGATGAAAGCAGTAGGACCTGTGATGGATCGATCCACGTGACTTTCAGCTGCAAAATGCACGATGGTATCAATGGCATGATCCTGCAAAAGCTGTTGCACCAGCTTGGCATCGGTAATATCACCGTGCACAAAGTGATGACGTTTCGCATCCGGCAGATTGTGTAAATTAGTCAGTGAACCCGCGTAAGTTAATTTATCTAAATTCACAATCTGCACTGACGATTCGTGAGCAAGCAGATGACGAATGAAATTCGCACCAATAAATCCCGCGCCGCCGGTGACCAATACCTGTTTGGGTTGGTAAGTCATTATGCATCCTCTAAAAGAACAGGAATAAGTTG
>CAYUYG010000188.1:0-4442 GCA_964449125.1 uncultured Coxiellaceae bacterium
AGGACCGTTGTTCGTTTAGAGCATTGAAAAAAGACTGGAGTGACCTACCAGAAAAGATTTACGTTCCTCTTCATCTGGAAATGACCCCTAACCAACGCAAACACTATCGCGAAATGCTGCAAGAATTTTTCACAATGGTGAATGGGGCGGAATTCACGGCCCAGATGGTGCTTACTCAACAGGACAAGTTGCGTCAGATAACTTCAGGAGCTTTGGTCGACGGCGATAAATGTGTGTTGATCGATCCCCCGGAACGCAACCCCAAGATACGGGCAGCGCTGGACATCTTGGATTCGGGACCCGGAAAGTTGATCATAGTACACTTCTATACGCAGATGGGCCATATTATCTACGACCAGATGGAGAAAAACGGATATAACCCGGCCTATATTCGCGGTCAGATGAAATCTGAAGAAACCCAACACATTCTGCATGCGGAAAATGGCATCAATTATGAGTTACATTTTACCGATAAAATACCTACCAATCTAAACACAGATGATCAAGTCCGTATCACCACGGCTACCGTATCGATAGATAAAGAAAACAGCGCTTCTCTGCTGGTATCCGCCAACGACTTGGTTGTCGTAAAAGCGGCAACCTTCTCGACATCAATGGGCCCACAAAAAACAATCGTCATTATGGTTAATTTCCAAAACAAAGCCACACAGCCTTGGACCAAGGCACAAGTTAATACTGTGACCTTTAATTCGGTCAACAACCTCATTTTTGAAGGTTCTTATAAACAATCCACCATCGTAGGTCAGACAGTCGGGTGGTTTACCTTACCGCTCTCCACCACTGCAAGTTGCCAAACACTGACCAATCAAATTCCTATCTTAGCTGATGCGGCGGCAAGAAGAGCAGGAATCGATCTTTCCTCTTATGTCCGTAAAACGTATATTTTTCCAAGAGCCAGTAATTGCGGCTGGGCAGGTCTCGGCACCATCGGTGGTAATCCAGCACAAACATGGTTGAATGGTTACAATCTTACATTTACCACCGCCCATGAATTTGGCCACAATATGGGACTTCGTCACGCACACTTGCTAAAGTGCAATGGCACAACCAATACGGGTACGTGTACGACTGATAATTATGGTGATGGAGCAGATACCATGGGTGCCAGCTACATTCCTGCGCATTTCAATGCTTATGAAAAAGAAAGCATTCAATGGCTGAATGCAGGCACCTCGCCCGTCATCAGCACGATCACGAGATCTGGCACCTATCTCATTAGTCCAATTGAGCACAATATTGGTGTAAAAGCTCTTAAGATTTTGAAAGCCAATAAAGCTGACGGCTCACATGATTATTATTATCTTGAATTTCGTCAACCGATCGGAGTAGATGTGGGTCTTAATTGCCAAGGCTGCGATTACACCAAAGGTGTTTTATTCCATCAAGCAAACGATAGAAATAAAGACTCCGGACATTTACTAGACATGTCACCCACTGATAGCAATTATAGGTTAGTTGCCTTATTACCTGGAAAAAGCTTTACCGACCCTGCTGTTCCAAATGGTCGCGTGACGTTTAAAGTTAATTCGGTTACCAGTAATGGTGCAAGTGTGACCGTTACATTTGGGCCTAGGTAAGCTAATCATCACTCGGTAGCTGCTAAGTTACCGAGTGATTTAAAGAATAATGAATCTCATTTTATCCTTGCTGATCAAGCCTGGCATCATGCAATTGGCAAGTCGATATAGAAAACGGTTTCTTTGTCTGGAATACTGGTGAAATGAATTTTGCCATGAAGTTTTTCAATAATGGCTTTGCTAATACTTAATCCCAATCCTGTCCCACCTTGCGCACGTGAACTGGTCGAATCGCCTTGTGAAAAGTTATTGAAAATTTGATTTTGAAATTGCAGTGGAATACCGGGGCCTTTATTAGCAAAGGCAATTCTAACCTGATCACCAAGAGGCTGAATAGTAATGTCGATGATTTCATTTGGTCGGGAAAATTTTGCCGCATTGGAAATTAAATTGGTAAATACTTGAGTGAGCCTTGCACAATCAACTGAAACATGGATATCTGATTCGGCTTTATTTAAACGAATTTGAACATTATGCTTTTCTGCATATATTTTATTTATCTTTACTGCCTCTTCAGCCAATTCATTTAATGAGCAAATAGTAAATTCGAAATTCATTTTACCAGCTTCTAATTTTTCAATATCTAAAATATCATTAATGAGTAACAATAATCTTTCACAATTACTATTCGCAATATCCAGCAATTTTTTAGCTGTATCTGAGAACTCACCCGCCGCACCATTGGTCATTAAGGCCAATGAACCGCGTATAGAAGTCAGGGGCGTGCGTAACTCATGACTGACCACGGAAACAAATTCATTTTTCATTTGCGTAATTTTATTTTGCTCTGTAAGGTCACGCAAAATTTCACCAAATCCAATTAAATGCTGTTGTTCATCGCGGATGGCCGTGATAATAACATTCGCTAAAAATCTTGAGCCATCTTTTCTGAACTGCCAATTTTCTTCTTCGTAGCGGCCTTTCGTTCTGGCTATTTCTAATTTTGGTTCGGTAGGATGGTTAGTAAGGTCTTCTTCACTGTAAAAAGAAGAAAAGTTTTTTCCCACTATATTTTCAGTTTTGTATCCAAAAATTCTTTGTGCACCTAAATTCCATGTTTCGATCACCCCATTGGGATTAAGCATTAAAATAGCATAATCCTTGGTAGCATCTGTCACCAAACGTAATTGCTGCTCTTTTTCCGATTTTTTTTGCTCTGCCAGATTGCGTTGACTTAAATAATAATTGAATAAAATAAAACACAACAACAAGGTCAGCTCACTAACGCCACTGGCAATCAAAAACACAACGCTGCCTCTTCTGCTTTCAATTTGGGAGGCTTGATTACGATGCGAGAGTAAAGTGAATTCAATGTTATTAATATTTAAAAATCCGGCAGCAATTTTTTTGCTTAATTCCGACATTTCCTTACCAGACAGAATTTTTAAATCATCTCCCTTATGATGAGAGTTAACAAAAGTTTCCAAAATTCTTATTTTTTCTGTCACTAAATCCTGCAATTGTATGACTCTTATTTGCTGAGAGGAATTATCCTTAGTCAACTGATGCAGAAATAACATATTTTTTTGCACGGCATTAATCTTGGCAGGAAAATCAGCTATTAACTCACTTTCATTTGAAACTAAAAAATCACTTATCGCATTGTCAGCATCCGTTAAGGCTAATAAAGCATTATTACTTGTTTCTAAAACCCTGTAGGTATGAATGACCCATTTATTTGCTTCCAGCAATTTATGGATTTGTCGGTAACCGAGTATGGTGCAGGCGGTTAAAATAATTAACGCTATCAACAACAGCGAATTAAGCAAACCTCGATGTAAAAGTATCTTCATGAATTATCCTTTCCAGCCTTCTTCTAGTATCCCTTGAGCATCACCCACCCACAACTATTGACACATTAGACTGTTTATTAATTATTCATATTCGTGCATATTGTGCTGGTTTTTTAAATATTCAATTTAAAAATAGACTATTTAATTGTATCATCCCGGCCCTTTAATTATTAAAAACGAGGACTGTCATGTTACGTCAGCCGGCAGAATCTGGTCAAAAAACAGCCATAGTATATGGCTGTGGAATTAGTGGTGCTGCAACCGCTGAAGAATTAATTGCCCAAGGTTACAAAGTCATTATCCTTGAGAAAAGAAAGCGCGTTGGCGGCAAGCTTTACTCATTTAGAGATGACAGTGATCCAGATAGATTGGCGGCTGATCTAGGCGCGATGGTGCTTTCTGCAAACTACCCAGCCGTTGACACGATTATCAACAAAGACATCGATGTGGATGAAGTGTTACCGTCCGATGCCTCTGTTGATCTTATTTTATATGGCACCCCCAACCCGAGCGCTTGGGACAAGTGCCGATTCATTGGAAACCTAGCCCTGCAATACTGGGAATTTTGCACTGCGGTAAAAGAATATAATTTAAACAGTCATAACTTAAACCCGCAAATTTCAGAAGAGCATAATATGGACTTTGAAAGTTATGTAAAAGAGCATAACTGTCCTGAATTAGCGAATTTTATGAAGATATGGGTTCCTGGCATGGGCTATGGAACGCTTTCATACAACCATGTTTTTCGCGTAATCAATTATATGGGTTATGGAACGATACCTAGTTTCTGTTTAGGCAAACCTTTTTTAGGGAAATCTCTTTTAAGCGTGCACGGCGGGTATCAAACTGTCGTTGAAAAAATGGTAGAAGATATGGATGTGCGTACCGGTGTTACCACTCAATCAATAGAAAGAAACGAAGACAAAGTCATCGTCAGGTATGTACAGGAAACAAATCATCAGGAAGAACAGGAAGGTGAAAAAGAGAAAGAGAAAGAAAAAGAAGGAGAAGAGCATGTTATCGAAGCCGATCTGCTTGTCTTAACCATGTC
>CAYUYG010000189.1:0-4426 GCA_964449125.1 uncultured Coxiellaceae bacterium
CATTGCTTTAATGGCAAAATCCCCTGCTATCCAACGACAGCTGGATCTCGACGCAGATGAAAAAATAAGATTAGAGGCTATTTTCACACGCTGCGACACATGGTTTATAGAATATTTAAATTGCCATTATAGTGAGGTTGTCACGGAATTAATGGGTAGTACTGACCAATTTGATATTAAACATATTCCCGAACTTTTGAATCAAATCAAAAACAAATTAGAGGAAAAAGCAACCCGTGACGCTTCTTCTTCAAATGCACAAACCTCTGAGGACAGTGAAGATGAAAGTGAATCACTGCCCCTTCCCCCCATCAGTGAAGAAAAACGCAAAAGTTTAGTCAAAATGCGTGAGTTAATTTTAGATTATTTCACGCCAAATAAAATCACTGAATTTGGTATTGCCAATCCTCGCTTAGTTTTTTATGGTCAGGATCAGATCGGGCAACTTTTAAACTATGAACCTTACCAACGCATTTTAACAGATCACGTTCAACCCAAATTCAATGAAGTCATGAAAACTGACTTAACTGAATTCAGTGATAATTTACAAAAATATGCTGATGCCAGAACCAAGCCAACATTGAATCCACTGAGGTATCGATTTTGGTATCGTTTTATGGATTGGTATAAAAGCTCTCAAGGAATAGACAGTAGATCCAACAGTAAAAAAAATAGGTTAGCTAGCGCGACTTCTTTAAAAAGCTCAATTACCCGTATTATTACCCCTATAACTACAGGTAAAGCCGGTGCCCTATCTACTGAAGCAAAAGGTGAAGCTGAGAACACATCTCCCCAAGCTGGAGAGATTAGCCTGCAATCCCTAAGAGAATTTGCCCGTGCTTGTAATCGAGCGGTCGCCAATTCCATATATTGCGCATCTTACCCGCAACTACCATCTGAGGGAGTTATTACCGATATTAACTCTCCATCAGACTTTAGCTTAGTTCTTCGTAGGAATCAGCAAGCTTTGTGGATAAAATTGAGTTCTTTAAATCGCAGAGAAGTGACGCAATTATTAAGTAAAGAACCAGATATTAAAAAAGAAGTCTTATATTATGAATTTAATTTTTTAACCAACTTAAATATTTATAACAGATTAACGGCTAACTACGGTTTTTATACACGAACCATGGCATTCGTTCGCGGGCGAAGTGGAATCCAGAATGCTCGAAGAGACTACCTGCAAAGTCTTGGAGAGCTTTTAATGAAAGCCCGTACTAAACAAGATTATTTAGATTTTTTAACCACGGCACGTAACTTTTATTTATTAGGAGAAAAAATCGGACAATCTCCGGAGGATCCAGCCTACAAGACAGCCATCCGCAAAGCTTGTGAAGAAGTCATTGGCTGGCATGTTTTACAATTTGAGCAAGTTGAAAATCTCACCTCACATAATTTAGCGCTCGAATTTAATAGTATTGAACTTGACGCTGTATCGCAAATTATGAAAACTGTCGGGATACAGGATAAAAATGTAACAACAGGAATAAGCGCACGTTTAACCCATTTTTCAAAGGCACCAGATAATACGAGCAGTCAAAATGCTCAGACAGGTACATCGCTGGAAGCACCGACACAAGATAACGTTAAGAAATTCAAAGAGCATTTAAAATATTTATTAACGACTAATTTTATTTCAGATTTAGCTATCTCAACCGGACAATTTGTACTTCAACCAGGGAAAGTAGCACAAATGGGGGGGGTACTCGCAGGTGGAGCCGGAAATGCACCCTTTATTGGCGGTGCGGCTTCAGCGACTATCAAAACCGCCGCTAATACAGCTGACAATGAATTGCAAGTTAGTGCCGCCGCTGCTCGTAGTCAAGCCACGTTAGCAGACAGTAACTTTATTACCTGGATAGACGCCACCATAACAGAAGCCATGGATGAACTCGCTTCGATATTTGAAACTGTCTTAAACGATATGATTGATCCAAACGATGCTGAGCGTTTTGCAAAGTTTTGTCATAAACGCATGCATGCTGCCCTCAAAAATCCACCTGACGATTTAAACAACGTGAAACCGAGTGACAGTCAATTCTTAATTGCTGCCGTATTTCTAGCAAATGAAAAAATTGGCTGGTTTGGTAGAGATACGTATAAAACACACTCTGCTCTCAAAACTAGCTTTCAAGACTTGGTAGATAATATTGGTTTTAGTGTCACAGAATCTGTTTCTGAACAAACAAATTCTGATCGCAACCCTGCTTCCACTCAATCAAATAGTGTCACTGCGCAAGCTTCAGCGGCAACAACGCCGCGTACGGAAGGCATGTCCACTAGCCAAACCAGAACAAAGCTCTATTTACGCCCCGGTGTAGGTACAGTGGACACAGAAACTGGCGCTAGCCCATTGAGTATTTGCGGCGTTGGAAGAACAAGCCCACGTATGGCTGAGTTTCTTGCTACAAAAACAGCAAGATTTAACTATAAGAGTACTGACAAAGCAATCTTTGGGTTAATTTCTGAAAGTAAAGAGAAAGCAGTTGAAATGGTTCATGCTAGCAAGTTATTTCAACCACAATCCTCAACAAGTAAGGGTGAACCAGACGTGCAGAAAGTCACTCAGCACCAGTTACTTAGAGTAGCTCGTGGTAAAACGTTAAATAAAAACTAAAACGTACTTAACTTAAGCAGGGAGGCTTAATGAGTGCGAAATAGGGTGATCAACCAGAAAATTAGTAGAGATTTAATTTTTTAGGATTCTAAAATCTGAATAGCCTGCACCAACGCCTGTCTTTCTAGCTGTTGCACGCGTTTCTTCAAAGATTCGGGTGTGTCGCTCGCCAACACCTCGCATTTTTTTTGCAAGAGAATAGGCCCCGCATCGACCTCAGCTGTCACATAGTGCACAGTACAACCCGTTTCTGTTGCCTGAGCTGCAATGACTGCACGATGCACATCAAGATCCATTAATCCAGCAAAAGCCGGCAATAGCGAAGGATGAACATTGATAATTTTATGCTGCCAGGTTTCAACGAATGGCACGGATAAAATGCGCATATAGCCAATCAGCACAATCAAATCGACGTGTTGATTGCGCAACACAGTCGAAACCTGCTGATCGTATTCTTCACGTGTGCAATGTTGCGGACTGATAAATTGTGTTGGCAAACCCAGCTTGGCTGCTTGTTCCAAAATAAAGGCATCCGCCTTATTACTCAAGACGATGGCGATATCGGCAGCCAATTTTTTTTGCACTATCGCTTCATGAAGCGCAACAAGATTCGTACCGCGAGTGGAACCGAGAATACCGATGCGAATCATATTGACTGTCTCATAAATCACGCAGTTTACGCATAGCGTCAATCTTGGATTGGATTAATTTATCGGTGCCAATGTCCTTGCGATGAAAAAGCGGGCCGTTAATGCCACATACTTCTTTCTCTGAAATTTCTTCCGCTGCTGAAATGGAATCGGCGACGCCCACATATGCAGCGGTACGTGAACCCGTTGCCAAAATTTGACCGTCAATGACATCGACCGCAGAAAAGTAAAGACGAGCTTTATTTTTTACCGCGCAAATTTCAATGACAGCGCCTCGAACTGGTGCATCAGGATAACCTTCTGGCACCGCGTATTTACAGACGGTGGCTAAAGAAGAAAATTTTACGAGCTGCTTCGATAGCGCCCCTGTCACCATCGCCTGACAAATCGTGACAAAATCGGATTCCAAAATCGTCAATACATTCAGCGCTTCTGGATCACCAAAACGCGCATTAAATTCGATAACATAAACACCTTTCGCCGTCGCGATAAAGCTGCCGTATAAAATACCCACGTATTTTTCATTCACTTCCTGCATGATGGCACTTAATGCTGCTTCATTGATCGCCAAAGCATCGCGCACATCGCTTTCATCCAAGAATGGCAAGCTGTGATCAGCATCGGAGTAACTACCCATGCCGCCTGTGTTGGGACCTTTATCTTCATCAAAGGCACGTTTATGATCTTGTACGATAGGCATGGGCACAATGTGTTCGCCATCGCAAAAACACATGAACGAAAATTCCTGACCAATGAGCTTTTCTTCAATGACGACGGTTTGACCATACGCCAGAATTTCTTCGCAAAAAGAAAGTGCTTCCGTGAAAGAATGCAAATGATCGCCAGCCACTTTCACACCCTTGCCGCCCATCAAGCCATTTGCTTTCACGACGTAATTATTGTCGCCTAGCTCTTGCAAAAATTCCTGGATACCCTGAATCGCCGTAAATGTTTTATAACGCGGCAATCCGACAATGTCGTATTTTTGCATTAAATTGCGGGTAAAAGCTTTGCTTGTTTCAATTTGTGCAAGTTTTCTGCGTGGTCCTACGGTTGGAATCGCCATGCGCCATAATGCATCTGCGAGCCCTCTTTCGAGTGGGGCTTCTGGACCAATAATCGCAAGCCCAATGTGCCACTCTTTGGCAATGGAAACGAT
>CAYUYG010000190.1:0-4405 GCA_964449125.1 uncultured Coxiellaceae bacterium
TTGTGCTAATTCACAGAGCTTTTTTCTAGCTGCTTCCATTTTGGGTACATGAACCTGTTGTATGCCGAGTACCATTTGGCCAGATTCTTTTAAGAAATTACTGAACTCGGCTTTTGGTATAAAAAGTGGTTTGCGATAAAGATCATAAATATGAAGGTAACCCATTTCGCCGAGTTTTAATAATGCATGGCCGTAAGGATTGGGCGTCACACCGCTGACAAAAACCAGTGCCAGTGAATGAATGTGCTTGGCTCTGGCAGGGTTAAAATAATAGCGCTTACACCCAAAATAGGAGCCGAATTCACTTTTAGGCGTACTGATCGGAAGGGTATCATTATAATGAATACCTAATTTTTTATAAGCTTCCTCATTGATGAGATGTACTTGTAAGGCTTTTAAATAGCGTGTGATTTTGATGCGCACCATCGGTCGTATTTTTACATTCGCACTAATATTTTTTCGCGCTAAATTTAATGTGTTAATTAAATGTTGATTAGGATGACGAGGTGGAATTATTTCTGTTGCAGGAAGAATATCGCGCGTCAAACTATCTAATTGTTTCTGAATAGTGTCGTCAAGTTCTTTCACACGCAGTGTCTGTAATAATTGACTCAATTCTTGCTGACAAGCATTATCACCGCCAATTAATTTTTTAAAACGCGGTAAATTGAGATGCTGAAATGTTATTTGCGTATTTTTAGACATCCTTGTCTTGTCCTCATTATCTATACGTGATATTCATTTTAATGATGAAAGATTAAAGAATCCTTACGTTTGTTTTTTTAATAAAGATGCTAAAAACATAAATTAACGGTATGATTTTTATTTTATGCGACGTATAGAAGGATTTATGGCTTTTCCGACCCAAGTAAAAATAGTTGAGGTTAGTCCTCGCGATGGATTGCAAAATGAAAGCAAAACTATTCCTACTGCGACCAAAATAGCTTTAATTGATCAGCTTTCCAATACTGGTTTGACAGTGGTAGAAGCAACGAGTTTTGTTTCACCTAAGTGGGTACCGCAGCTTGCTGACGCACAAGAAGTTTTGCAAGGCATACATAAAAAAGCAGGCATTCGTTATCCAGTTCTTGTACCTAATCCCAAAGGGCTGCAAGCTGCCGCGCAAGCTGGTGCAACCGATATTGCCGTGTTTGCGACTGCTTCAGAACAATTTGCTTTGCGCAATACCAATTGCACCGTCGCAGAAAGCATAAAACGCATTGAAGAAGTCGTAAATACTGCCAAGCAGCAAGGCATGAACATTCGCGCTTATCTTTCCTGTGTCTTGGGTTGTCCGTATGAAGGAGAAGTTGCACCTGAAAAAACTGCTGAATTAGCAGCGAAATTACGAAGCATGGGCTGTTATGAAATTTCTCTTGGTGACACAATTGGTATTGGTACGCCTTTTAAAACACAGCATTTGCTGGAAACTGTCAGTCAAGTAGTGCCGGTTCAGGAGTTGGCCGTGCATTTTCATGATACCTACGGTCAGGCGCTTGCTAATATTTACGCAGCATTAGCATTCGGTGTGGCGACAGTTGATAGTTCAGTCGCAGGTATAGGCGGTTGTCCTTATGCAAAAGGTGCAACAGGCAATGTGGCGACAGAAGATGTGGTTTATATGCTGCAAGGCATGAATATTCATACGGGTGTTGATCTAAACAAGCTCATTGAAGTGGGCAGATTTATTTCGCAACAATTAGGTCGCCCACCCCAATCCAAAGTAAATTTAGCTTGGGGCAGTATTTAATAAGAAGTACTGAACGCGAGTGTTGCTCTTGGATCTTCTTCCACGTTTGATCTCGTTGGTACCGATGCTGCGCTTGTATTAAAAAGCGTGTGCGGTGACCTACCAATCATAATTGTTCTGGCAGCAGATCGCCTGTCTAATGCAGGTGAATCGGGGCTTTCTGTTTCGATATCTTCTTGAGCTTGTGGAACAGCCTGAAAAAAATCACCGCGATCACGATGATGAAGTTCAAGCACACAATCGATCGCACCGCGTACGGAAAATTGATAAGTATTGATGAACGCACTGCTGCTGATGGCAATGCCGAGAGTAATAATACCCAAATGATAGGGATCCAATCCTGATACCTCAGAAAGTGTATTTGCAAATGAGGTATAGGTACCCAGCGTCGTGGTGATCGTGTCAGCAAATCCAGTGATATTTACGCTGATTCGCAAGGGTTTTTCCCAACATGCTTGTATTGCACAAATATCTTTTTCTTTTTTAAATAAGCTTCTTACAGCAGGTAAACCTGTCATTGCATTATAACTCAAAGCGGTAACACCCGAAAAAATAGCAATGCCTTGTTTGGCGCCATCTGAAAGTAAAGTGAGGCCGGGTAATTTATTGAGAGAATTTTGTGTAGAATACACGCCAACAAAAAACGAGGAAGCAATAGCGGGTCCTGCGAGGGCAAGCGCACTGGCGGTGTAGCGATCCCAGGGTATGTCACGGTCTTCGACGTGTTTTGCAAATTTGCGTGCCGCTTCCTGATTTTTACGTTGATTATAAGAAATGAATGAAGCGAGATTAGCTAAAAAGATAAGAAACGCCCCTGCTTGAACAGCGTAATTAATACGCTCATCCCAGTTTGGTTCGTCGACGGAATCGGTCTCCAAGCTTTCCAGTAAATAATCACCTAAGGTTTTTAATGCGAAGTTTAAAGAGGCAATACCAAATAAATAACCATTCGCAGAAACGAAACCTGTTGAGCACCAAGCTAGAAAAAGACTGGGGGCGTATATCATTTTGCCAACTTTTCCTAATGGAGGCGGTGCTTCTTCCGGTATGATTTCTTCTCTTTCTTCATTATCCAATTGCAGAGGAGGAGCAGTGACAGCTTTTTCAGATCGAAAAAAACGCCAGAGCAACGGCACCCGAGTGGGAATAAAAGTTAGCAAATTAAATAACACCGCTACACCAATAGAGGGCAAGGTCGCAAGATGATCTTCCGAGCCGGTCAGGTATTTCGTAAATTTACGAATAGTAAAAATAGTCTGACCTATAGAGGAAAGGGTGCGAGCTGTAATAAAAATGGGGGCCGCGATATAGGCTAAGGCTGGTTTTATGACATAGTCGAGAATAGGCGTAGTAACATATTGTACGGCCGACCAGACACTGCTGGCAGCGTTTTTAATATTTTCAAACATTTCTCTCTCGTTTTTTTATGTGTTTTTTAGGGCGCTATCTTAGCAGACTATGTCGGTAGCCATAAAGGAAATAAATAAATAACCCAATGATTGTCCAACCGATAAACCGATACCAGGTCACCAAAGGTAAGTTTGCCATAAGGTAAAGACAAAAAAAGACACCCAGTAAAGGAATTAATGGGTTGAAAGGCAGTTTGAATGGTCGGGGTAAATCAACGTGAGTATGCCGAAAAACGATCACGCCAATGCAAACAAAGGCAAAAGCGGCCAGTGTACCAATATTGACAAGTTCGGCTGCTTTTTCGATAGGTGCGAGTCCTGAGATCAACGCAATAATGGTACCGGTAATGAGAATAATACGTACGGGCGTAAACGTTTGTGGATGGATAATCGCCAGTGAGTTGGGCAATAAACCATCTCGTGCCACTGCGAGACAGATGCGCGTCAAGCCATATAACATAACCAACATAACCGTCGTCAAACCAGCAATCGCACCAGCTGCAACGATACCGCCCATATGGTTGTAACCTAAATGAAGTAAAGCGGCAGCAACGGGCGAGCCCACGTTTAATGTAGAGTAAGGAACAATAGCCGTTAATAAGCCAGACACAATAATATAAATCACGGTACAAATGATGAGTGACCAGATAATGCCTTTGGGAATGCTATATTGTGGATCAATGGCTTCTTCAGCTGCCGTCGACAAAGCATCAAAGCCTATATAGGCAAAAAATACCAAGGCTGCACCTTGCATCACACCTGACCAACCGAATGGTAAATACGGATGCAAGTTGGCGAGATTGATATTGAGACTGGCCACCCCTATAAAGATGGCAATGGTGACCAATTTAATGAAAACGATAATGGCATTGAAGCGTGCGCTATGGTGGACACCTAAACAAAGCAGCAGCGTAAGGGCGAAAATGATTCCCATGGCAATCAAGTTAACCACACCACCCTCAAACGGATTTTTGGTAAATGCGACAGGCAAATGGATATTCATCGCCTGAAATAAATTGCTGACATAACCTGCCCAGCCAATCGCCACGGTGGAAACACTCATGACGTATTCCAAAATGAGGTTCCACCCGATTATCCAGGCAATGAACTCGCCAAAACCGGAATAAGCATAACTATAAGCACTGCCTGAACCGCCAATACTCACGGCAAGTTCTGCATAGGCGAGTGCTGCAAACATAGCCGCCATGCCAGCGATAATATAAGACACCGTGACAGCAGGACCGGC
>CAYUYG010000191.1:0-4398 GCA_964449125.1 uncultured Coxiellaceae bacterium
CTGATCCCATCCCGAACTCAGAAGTGAAACCATTTAGCGCCCATGATAGTGTGGTATATCCATGCCAAAGTAGGTCATCGCCAGGATTTAATTCAAAACCCTCGTTAGCTAATTACTAACGGGGGTTTTTTGTTTGCAAAGTTTTATTTTCAAAAAACACAATATGAGGGGGAGTAATAGAATGGGTAAACGTACAACAGGTAATATTCTTGGCCGGTTAGCGATAGCAACCGGAGCTAGCACAGTTCCTGCACTGCTTGTTGGTGGAGCAACTGAATATGTCGTTAACACAGATGGATTTGATGATGATAAGCGACATGATTGGCATGCACTACTTGCTTTTGGAGCAACGCTAGTCATAACAACCGGTATTATATTCGCGATTTTACTAAGAGCCTCAAAAAGTAAATATAACGAATATGCTCGTGTTGCCATCGACGATATCATCGGTAGTGATGTTGAATCAAATGTATTGCAAGGAGAGACGAGTACCACAACTCAGTCGGTTGCTATTCCAGCCAGGCGGCAAGAGAGTCCGCATTCACGTGGAACGTACACTGACCCACTGTGGGCCCATTATGGGGTTGGTACAAAAAATCCTCATAAGCAGCCTCCTCAAGATGAAAAGGGTGTACTTCAATTTGAAGCCCATCCTAGTCCTGGCTCATCCCCCTAGACTCAGCGACATTGTTTTAGTAACGTACCGGCGATTGACCAACATCAATTCGTCGGCACGTCATCACATCATAATAACTCTTCAAGTAAGCCAAACTAGTTTTCGATAGATTAAGTTTTGCTTAATCAGTGTTGGCATAGTAATGTGCCATGCTTACATCAAAAATTTACTGGCGACAGTTGCAAAACAATTGCTCGAATTAATTAGCATAAATTATGCAGCTCGTATTTACGGTAATGAAAACGCCTAGATACGACTGATTTCGTTATGGAAAGGGCGCGCATCAACATCATTAGCAAACAAACATGAGAAAACAAATGTGATTGGAGTTGATATGCAAGACCAAGAATTTTTAGCTCAATTTGAACAGTGCACCCTACCTAAAGAAAATTTTCGGCATCGCGGCCATTTGCGAATTTGCTGGTATTATTTGAGTCATTATCCTGTGAATGAAGCGAATCAACGCATTGTGGAAGGAATTAAACGCTACGCAGCAAGCTTAGGTGCGAGCCATATTTATGATGAAACACTGACCCAGTCGTGGATAGCTCGAGTACAACAGGCAATGGATAAATCTTATCTCGATTTTGCTGAATTTATTATTCATCATCCCGAGTTACTGAAGTAGCTATCACTCCTTTCCCCATCGGAGAAGTTGCTGCGAACCATTTATATATATTACCTCACCCTTCGGGGGAGGTGACACGAAGCGATGGATGGGTTTATGTATGTAGATTTACTTAATTTTCATATTGCTATTTAGTGCACTCTATATATAAAATTGCCCTCCTAGTCATACGCTGGCGTAGCTCAGTTGGTAGAGCAGCTGATTTGTAATCAGCAGGTCGCGGGTTCGAGTCCCATCGCCAGCTTCAAGATTAAAAAAAGAGCCCCTTTTCAGGGGCTTTTTTTTAATCTTGAGTTGAATATGAACTCAAACAGCGACAAATATATAGCGGGTTCGACAAAGTGGCAGGATTGCCACTTTGGACAGCGAAGCAGCCCGAAGAGCGAGGCACATGGAACGTGCCGAGTCAGTCCCATCGCCAGATTCAGTATAATCAATAAGTTACAAACAATCCCCAAACACCAAAAGCGAGCCGTGCTACCGTGGTGCTACTTCCCGTTCCCTTAACCCGATGCAATTTGAGGCTTTAGCCCCTACACTGTAATGGCAGATTGGATATTAACTTACATGGATAAGTCGAACATGAGTTGGGAAAAATTTACAGAATTTATGAATGGGTTTGCCGCAGCAAATCTGCTTATGAACCGTGCAGGCAACAATGGATGTTTTGTTGAATATGTATGTTTGGCAACATCAGTAATAGATGCTTTGTTGCGAACTGGCTTAATTTTGCAGCATCAGCTTGATACTGCTAGCACTGAAATTCCAACCGAATTAATTTTTCAAGGTGATAGCGATAAGACAATAGATGAGCAGACTATTTATACGAAAGCGCTTGATAAAAAGATTCTTACCCAGATCGAGTATGACAAAGTAAAAAATCTTTATAAGCGTAGAAATAAAGTAGTTCATCGGTACATTATAAGTGAAATAACAACTGATCATGTGCTTCAAATCGCAAATGAATATCAGCAATTGATCGATGAGATAAGCAAGATAATTTATAGATTAGAAGAGGAGCAAATAAGCCGCAGAGTTGGAATTACTGTGTCAGATGATGATGTACCTGAGCCATTAAAAAATAAGACTAAATCACTTATATATGAAATGGCAAAAGAAAAACATGGGCATCCGTTGTTATCCAAAAATTTGATGGCAACTCATGATCGGTATACAAAGGTCAAAGTTCAACGAAATTCTCTTTGTCCATGTGGTAGTGGTAAGAAGTATAAGAAATGTTGCTTATACTCTAAATGAAATCAATTAAGGAGTGGTGTAGCAAGCCGTAGGTTGGGCTAAGCTTGCGAAGCCCAACGAAGAAAATGCTTTTTATCTACACTGAAAATATTTAAATCTGTGTTGGGCTTCGCATAACAACGCTCAACCCAACCTACGTTACTTCCAAAGCTTTGAACCTAACCATCCACACAACAACTATCAGTTTATGGGCCCTTATTCAGCAAGCCGTAGGTTGGGCTAAGCTTGCGAAGCCCAACGAAGAAAATGCTTTTTATCTACACTGAAAATATTTAAATCTGTGTTGGGCTTCACAAAAAACGTTCAGCCCAACCTACTTCATAAAATTTCACAAAATGGTTGATGTCTCTGGGAAAATTGTACCAATCATGCCAAAAACAAATAATGTCCCACCTACGACTATCATTAAAATATTCCAGATTGAGAAACGGTTATTATTAACGAAATCGGGTGATTGCGCTTTATTGACCGCTAGTGCTGCGTTATTTGCTCTAATGAGAGGTAGGAAGGTTAAAAATGAAACCAACCAATAAGGGTCAGGCAGGCGCCATATTACTTCTAAAATAATATAAGATATTGCAAGTAATCCAACAGGAAAAATCGAAAAAACTTTGTGCTGATTCATGGATTCTTTGATGTGTTTAAAACAACTATATGCAAACAAGGGGGTAAAAAACGCTCGTAATAATGGGTTACACTTTTTGCCTGCATTTTTTATTGCGACCCAATTCTTGTAAAACCAATAAAGCTCATAAAAGCCAAAGGTAGCTATCGACATTAATACTAACTTGGTTGTGGATGTTGTGAAGAAATTAAAGTTATAGTTAATAGAAGTAGACTCAGAGCTTGGTTCTGCTTCATTCAAATTGTTAGTGGAAATTTCCAGCATGATTTCACCATGTTTATTTTGATAATGAGTTAGTCGGGAGTAAGTTGTACTGGGTTGCGTGGCACCCCAAATTCTGGCCTTAATATATATAGATGACCATATATTGTCCATATCTGTTTAGCTGATTTTAGGGATTCAGCCCACTTTTAGGCTAAGGTTCTATTAACATTCAATGAGTTGTCTCTGACGGAGAATGGTATGCCAGTACAAATATAACCGGGCAAGTTTGATGCGCGATTACAAAGTCCAACCAAGGTAGCTTCGCTCACAACGTTCAACTCGGGTTAGAGCCTGAGGGTTTTTTAACTAGCAATCTTTCTTCATCATCCACAGGGCGTTGATCATACATTCGTTTGCCTGCATACCAACACAGCAGTAAAAGAGAGGCAATTAGCATGGATCCTCCAATCGCAGTGGCGATAAAGGCTGGTCTAGGCATGCCTATTATCTCTTCGGACCAATAGTCATTTTCCGAGTGGGTTTGATTTTGCGCTAAAACTTTTTCTAGCCCAATGGCAAATGCAAATAATAATATTGTTTCTTGGAGGTTTAAACTGGGCGAATTAAAAAATCGATTATGCGACATGTAAATATCCTGCTTTCCTAAAAGCGTTCCTAAAGAGCTATCGGCAGGGCGGGAGTATAATTGAGAAAAGTAGCCAAAGCGAGAAGCCATCGAATTTTCACGAGTGATGAGAAGAATTACCATCACTCTTTTCGTTTGGTTATTCTAAGGCCGTCTTTGCTAAATGACCGATATCTACCCGCACAAAAACTGAGTCGCCTAATGCTGTTAAAGTAGTGCCTGCGTATATTTCGCATAAGACGCGTGTTTTGCGCCCAACCTCACCCTCGACACGCGCTTTGAGAGTGAGTGGCACACCCATTGGCGTTGGCTTGATGTATTTCACGCCCAGTGAGCCAGTCACCCAAGCAATGCGTGGTAAA
>CAYUYG010000192.1:0-4396 GCA_964449125.1 uncultured Coxiellaceae bacterium
TTTAAGTTGCCCGTGATGTAACCGGTAAAAACGACACTTGCAGGTGGAATGGCGTCTAAATCCTGATGGTTGGTGACGACGTTTAAACCTTTATCGCGTGCTTGTTTATGCAATTCTTTTTCATATTTACCTGAGCCTGCGATTACTAGCGACGTTTGTATGCCGGTTTTTTTTAATTCTGCATAAGCATCAATTAAAATATGAAACCCTTTGGTGCGTTCTAGTCTTCCTATTGCCAACATGTAATCTTTTTCAGGTAACGTTGCGTACGTCGACCATTCCTGAGTATTAATGCCGTTGCCAATCAAACTGCTTTTGTTTCGTGTGTCATAAATAGTATGGGCCGCATCCGCCATAAAAGGGGTGAGGTGAGTGACATGCGCAGCATCGGCCATGATTTTACGGGTACGACGTAAGATATGTGGTCGGTTCATGCGGCTGGAATTGGTGGCAAGAATATCACTATGACTGGTTAAGACATACGGAATGCCAGTATGTTTTTTTACAGCCTTGGCCATGTATCCGCAGCGATAAATACCTTGTGAGTGAATTAATTGAATGGATAAATCCTTGCAAAGCGTGATAAGAGGCGTGACTTCTTTTTTACGGAGAAAAAGGCGAGGTTTTAGGAAGGGTCCGTAATAGTAAGGTACGGTATCCCAGAGTAATTCAGGACCAAATAAACGTTTTTCATGCAAGTCCTCAGCCTGGGTGTAAAAAGTAATGTCTACCCCTAAATTTTGTAATGCAGGCAAGAGGTTATTTAAGAATTCAGGTATGCCACCTATTGTAGTATGGATATAAGGGCGGCATAGGAATAATATTCGCATGTAGGAAATCCTATTATAGTTCTAATAAGCTGCAAATAATAGCATTCTAACTAAAGTTTATCCAATATGAAGTGATCATTTTTCATTTATACTGAGGAGAGAGGCCTTGCTTATACAAGGAGAAACAATGCAGGCGAGAAAGCTTGAATTCTCCAATGATGTGATACGCCTGGTGCATGATTTATGCAAATTGGTTTTTAATACAAGCACGGATCATGATGTAGAAAAAGTTTTTGGTGTGACACACGAACAATTGGAACATATCATTAAAAGTGTCATTGATGCCATGCCTGATTGCATCTTTGAACAACTTCCACAAAAAAGGGATGAGATAAAAAATATTTTTGCGAAAGAATTTATTTTTTTTCAAGTCCAGGAAAAATTAAATGATCCACATTATTCTGATGATTTGTCAGATTTTATAAAAATATTTTCACGGGATATTCAGAAGAAATTTAATTGTGCTTCATAAGATGGAGTAACAATATGTTAACTCAAAATCAGCTGGAAGCATTAAAGATCTTGCAAGACATGACGCCTAAGACAAAGTTGCCGGAGCATGAAAAAAAGCTTGTTGCTGCCTTAATGGCTGATTGTCTGTTGAATGCAGAATTGAATCAGGCGGTGCGCAGTCATTTGCGGCAGCAGAACTTGCCTGAGCAACCACACGTGGATATTTTTAGTGTCGCATTGAATTCCCGCGGTTGGGAAAAGTTTAATGTAATTTACGATAAATTCAGCGAACAATTCGCCAAGATTAATCAGGAGGGGAGGTTAACTGAAGAGCAGCCTTTGCAAATCATTTTAACAAATTATGCCGTGATTCGCGGCGCGGCGCGGTTGCTAAATGATTTTAATCATTTACAAGAAAAAGGCTTGCTCAAGGATCATCCTGAGTTAATTGAACTGCATCAAAAAGTTAAAAAATGCCATGAAATGGTCGATGTGTTGGACAAGAAGTTCATCAGCGCCCAATCAAGCAAGTCCGGATTATTCGATCATGATCAGCGTCCGAATGCCTATTTTCAATCGCTAGTGACGACGTTTAATCCCACGGATAAATCTGGACAGACATTCCGACGCTCGTAAGCTTGTGCTATACTCGCTGCCGAGTCAGTTAGACAATCGCTCTTTTTAAGAGAGGAAAGTCCGGGCTCCATAGGGTAAAGCGCCAGGTAACGCCTGGGAAGCGCAAGCTTACGGAAAGTGCCACAGAGAATAAACCGCCTCGCATTTATGCGGGGTAAGGGTGAAAAGGTGCGGTAAGAGCGCACCGCGTAGCTGGTAACAGTTGCGGCACGGTAAACCCCGCTTGGAGCAAGGCCAAATAGGAACTCATGAAGGTGGAAACACGTTCAAGTGCGACCCGCATTGAGTTTGGGTAGGCTGCTTGAGGTGCCTGGCGACAAGTATCCCAGATAAATGATTGTCCACGACAGAACCCGGCTTATCGACTGACTCGCTTATTTAATGCTGCGCCCAAGCTTAGCTTGGGCTTGCACCAAGAGGGGAGCGTTGCATTGCTCCCCTCTTGGATCACCCCATTGCGCAAGGTTGACGAGCTTCTTTCAGAATTTTAATGCTGCGCCCAAGCTATGCCTCCGTGCGACACAAAAAAATAGCGCCCTTAGGCGCCATTTTTTCATGATGATGACTTTATACTGAATGCCACTGGCCGTCCTGGCCAACGCAGGCGGTGCCGTTAAGCTGATTTTGTCTTTCACCTTTTACCGCCGTTGTTTCATATTCGCGGCAGTAGGGATTGCCATTTAGTGTGACTTTCTTGGTTGGTGTGACGGTATAACTGATGCCCGTATTGGGATTGGTCCAATTGGTAGCTTTGCCGGGCGCACTATCCAGTGCGTGAAACATTTTGGATTTATCCGCTTCATCCATTTTGTTGGCAATTGAACCGCCGGGTGCCACGCCTGTCGCGACAGGATTCTCAGCACTGCCACCCACGCTTGCGCTGCTATTATTGGCATAGCGTTGACCTGAGGCGGTTTGTTGGCTAGAGAAGAAGTTAGTGGAGCAGCCGGTCAAGCCGAGAACTGACACAGCTAGCGCGAGATGCAAAGCGGCTTTCTTGATCATGAGAAACCTCCTGTTATGAAACGCTCGTCCATATAAATCAATTATATCAGTTTTAGCAATCCAATATCGTGCTTTCCCTAGTTAATTTTATATTAAACAAAATGTTATATTAATTTAGCACCTATTTTCTTTATTTTCTTCTTCCAAAGTGAGGGTGAATCTGTTGGGAATTTTTGCCCAAAAAGCCGGTTATTGTGGAAAGAGGTGGTGAAAAGTGTTGTATTGTGGAAATTTGTGGTATATTTAAGGTTACCTACAAAGTGTTTTGTTGTTTAAGTGTTCGAGGGTGAGTTTGGTAGGAGGCTCTCGAGGAGGATAGTGCGGTGTTTCGCGGTATAAACGGAATTAATATCGATACGAAAGGCCGGATTGCGATGCCAACCAAGTATCGAGATCGTTTGCAACTGGACAGTAAAAGTTCAGTTGTTTTAACTATTGATACCGAAGAACGCTGTTTACTGCTTTATCCGCTGCCGGAATGGGAAGAAATTGAAAGAAAAATCGCAGCGCTCCCTAGTTTTAATCCGGCTGCACGTCGAATACAACGTTTATTAATCGGACATGCGACAGATGTGGAAATGGACGCACAAGGACGTATACTGCTGCCTCCCTTACTACGCGAATATGCTGGCCTTAATAAACGCGCTGTCTTAGTTGGACAGGGCAAAAAATTTGAATTATGGGATGAGACGCATTGGACTAATTCTCGCGATCATTGGCTGGAAGAAGAATCCAATGGTTCCAATTCCGGATTACCAGATGAGGTGAAGTCTATTTCGTTGTAGGAGTTATAACTAACATGGCGGCTTGCCGTATGAGCGAAATTTTACATCATCATCACATTCCAGTCCTATTAAAAGAGACTGTTGAAAACCTTATTCTCTCTCCGCAGGGAACCTACATCGATGCAACGTTTGGTCGCGGCAGTCATTCTCGCGCTATTTTGGATCGTTTGGATGCCCAAGGTCGCTTGATTGCGTTTGATAAGGATCCTGAAGCGGTTGCGTATGCCAAGCAGTATTTCAGTGATCCACGTTTCACCATCGTGCAAAATTCTTTCGCTCAGATGCAAAATTATTTACAACAACATAATTTACTCGGAACCATTCAAGGTGTGTTATTCGATTTAGGCGTGTCATCACCACAATTGGATGATCCGGAACGCGGGTTTAGTTTTGCGCGCGATGGCAAGCTGGATATGCGTATGGATACAACGC
Organism: uncultured Coxiellaceae bacterium; assembly: GCA_964449125.1. Lineage (GTDB taxonomy): Bacteria > Pseudomonadota > Gammaproteobacteria > DSM-16500 > DSM-16500 > Aquicella. The sequence goes on from CAYUYG010000192.1 coordinate 4,142, forward strand.
AGGGCGTTGATGCCATGACCTGGCTTGCAGAAGTGGATGAAGAAGCATTGGCCAATGTGTTATGGCAATATGGCGAAGAAAAATTTTCTCGCCGCATTGCACGCAATATTGTTACGACACGCAGTGAAACACCGATTCAAACCACTGGCGAACTCGCCGCCATCATTTTGCGTTCCATGCCCAAAATGAAGGGCAAATGGGACAAGCATCCCGCAACTCGTAGTTTTCAAGCGATTCGTATCGCCATAAACCAGG
>CAYUYG010000193.1:0-4388 GCA_964449125.1 uncultured Coxiellaceae bacterium
TTAAAACCCATAGGAACGGGCATCATATCATTTTCACGAATAACCGCGCGCACATGACTATTGGATAAACCAAATGGGTAGCGTAAACATAATGGTTTTATACCGATAATATCTTCGATAATTTTATTTGGCGTGCTTACTTCCCATTCCAGTTGTGAATTGGAAAGTTTGGTTAATTGAGGATGAGTCATGGAGTGACTGGCGATAACATGGCCTTGTTCGTAAATTTCTTTAACCAGTTCAGGATATTTTTTAGCATTGGTACCCACTAAAAAAAACGTTGCCTTAATATTGTTTTCTTTGAGAATGGCAAGAATTTGTCGTGTGTAAATAGGTGCAGGTCCATCATCAAAAGTCAGGGCAACGGTTTTAGGCAAAGGTGTAGTGCGTACGGTGGGTTTGCTGTTTTCTGTCGCCGCTGCAGAAAGTGGTAAAGCCAGGCATAAAAAATAAATTATTTTTTTTATCATACAAAGCTCCTTCCTTGTTTTAAGGCTTTCGTTGTTTCGGCAACACGCTTGCCTTGTAGGCGCGCAATATCCAGCTCTTGGGCGGTCGGCATACGTTTTCCTTCACCTGTTAGCATAGCTGGATTGGCAGCTAGCGCAGTGCTATTTAGCACTTGCGTGTCTGATTTAGGCAAGCCAACAATCACCATGCCCAGTTTCAGCAAGCTAGCATGTAGGGTGGGAATGGTTGTTTCTTGCGTGTTATAGGGTGATGTGTAAGCACTGCCAATTTTATTCACAAAGGTGTTTTGGTAATGAGTGTCTAAACGTTCGAGAAAAGTGCGCATCTGTACACACATATTGCCAAAGCGGGTGGGTGCACCAAAAATAAAACCATCGCTATCGTGCATTTGTCCAACCTGGACAGTCGGCACATGAGCAAAAGCGGCTTGGGCTTGGCGCGCGCCGCTTTGTTCTAAAATAGTATCTGGCATTATTTCGGGAACACGATATAAATTAACCTGCACATCTTGAACACTGCAGGCGCCTTCTATAACGGCCTCGCTCAATTTGTAAACATGACCGTACATACTATAAAAAATAACACTGAGTTTGATGGGCATCCATGCAGCCTCTTGTTAATCCGCAGTGGTTTTATCCTATCATAACAGTGTTAATTTTCTAGGTATAAACTAGCCAAAACGTGCTATGGGAAATAGTCCCTCATACATTTCTTCAATAGTTTGATGAAAAACATCGCTTTCACGAAAAGTTTTACAGATATCATTGTAAAGTGAATGACCTTGTTCTCGATTGGTTAGTTTTTCTATTAGCCTGTGTAATTCCCTGATTACATCGCGCAGTTCATCATCATAGGGCTTATTTAAGTAATTCATTATTTCATACATAACACAAACATCACTATTGGGGTGTTTGCAGCCAAATGAAAATCCAACCGGATTGAGATAGAAATTACCCGGATAGATGCGACATTGTTCAGTTAAAAAGACATGGTAACGTGCAAAGCAACTAAATAAAATCTCACGTATCGCTGTTATGTTCGGATCAATATCAATGAGTTCAGCTTCGCGGACGGGTTTGTTACTGTCACTGGTAAATTTTAACTGTACACCCGACGCAGTGCGGTATTCGATCTCAATGGGCGCTGGGCGGCATTTGTCGATAGTTAAATAAACTGCGCCATTTTCCCGAATAAAGCAGCCTAGGTTTTCCCAATTTTCGAAGTATTCTGGTTTTTGCAAATTCTCACGAGCACTGCCTCCTCCTCCGGAGACAATTTGAGTATGACGCTCATCTTTGTAATAACTGAGAAAATGATCATGGGCTGCGATATACGTATCAAAGTTGATGCCTTCTCTTTCAAGCAGTTTTTCAATTAATGCATTATAACGTTTTGATGAGGCATCAAAACCAAATTCATGATTGGCTTCAACCAGTTCTTCATAAGACAAATAAAGTTCCGCATCCCCGTATTTTGGGTAGGCGCGTTTGCCCCGGGTGATAACCGGATGATGCATCGCAAGGATGGTGGTTCGGCCGGCTTTTTTTGCGCACCGGTAAGCATCTAATAACCAAGCAAACTGATTGGTCTTAGTAAATTGTGCTATACAAGCTTCTACAAATTTCGTATCACGTTCTTTTTCGCTTTCTTTTTCAATGCCCTCACCTTCAGATGCTGCAGACGCGGTGGGATATAATCCTCGCATAAATTTTATATATTCCATGTAGTCTTTTACAATGTAATTGGAATCAACCATAAACAATTGAACACCACCATGGTTATTATCTCTGTCTTCTACTTCTTCAGATTTTTCAGACTCTTCGGACTCTTCACTGTCGGTTTCGGATTTTTCCGGCAGTGCAGGAACAATGACGGAATAATAAAAATACGGCATGTTCCAGCGCGGCAGCTGTGTATAATCCAACGTCTCTTGGCTGTAAAATTCAACTTTGTCAGTGATGTGCGGGTCATCTTCGTGTGTCAGATAAGAATGATAGACTTGATGCATTTCTAATTTCTTGCCAGTCAGTGAGCCCATGCTTATTTTTTTTGCTGCTTTTTCCCAGCTCTGGAAATTCGCATCATGATTGCCTAGAAGTACAAAGCCCGGGATGCCTTTTATATTCGGTGTTTCGTCGCTGTGATAAGCATCATAAAACTGCAATTTGAAACGGAGATCTCTGGCGTTCGTGATGCCTTTTGGATAAAAATTATCTCCTAGTACCAGAAAAATATCTGCTTTAGTTTCTTCTGATGCCGCTAATTCATTAATGAACGCCGCGTTTAATTTTTGCGGGGATATTTCGGATTCATCGTGTTTTTCTCCCTGACAGCCCGTGACGCAAAAGCGCACTTTGCCAGCACGATGGTTTATTAACACATACGTATGCGGGCCTACTTGTTCCAGTAGGGCTTCAATTTTAGGGTCTTCGCTTTCCGCAGGTTTTTCGGAGGTGCTGCTTTTAGTGGTTGAAATTAAACTTTTCCATAGGCCAAAAGTGCTAAAACTCATTAGATATCTTCCATAATATAGAACGATTGATTATAGGCTGCGGAGCTTAATAAACACTTAAGCCCCGCCCTAAGAAAAGAGAGTATGAATTATAATGTGATGCTGGATTGATTTGAATAGTCTGGCAAGTCACCAACAGATACTATTTTCAATGAGTTTGTACGGCCGTGTACGCCGATTAAATCACCTTTTGTAATAATGACCAAATCGCCGTGTTTAATAATATTGCGTTTTTGTAATTCCACGATGGCTGCTTGATTCAATATGCGGCGATCAATATGGGTTGCATCAAATGGCACAGGATACACACCACGATAAAGTGTCATGCGTCGTAGCGTTGCTTCATAACGGCTTAAACCGTAAATTGGAATGGCTGTATTGACGCGAGACATTAAAAGCGGCGTCGTGCCGGATTCTGTCAAAGCAATAATGGCTTTAATATCGAGATGATTGGCTGTGTACATGGTTGCCATGGCAATCGCTTCATCGACATATTTAAAAGAAGGGTCCTTAGCAAACTTTGGAACTTTGTGTTGGTGTTTTTCGGCACTCAAACAAATTCTGTCCATAGCCGCCACTGCTTTGTCAGGATACAAGCCAACAGCAGTTTCACCAGATAACATGACTGCATCGGTGCCATCCAGTACCGCATTCGCGACATCGGATACTTCCGCGCGGGTTGGGATGGTGTTGTAGGTCATGGTCTCAAGCATTTGCGTAGCCGTAATCACGGGTTTATTGAATACGCGCGAGGCTTTGATAATTTTCTTTTGTACAGCGGGCAGTTCTGCATCACCAATTTCCACGCCTAAATCGCCGCGGGCAATCATGATGGCATCCGATACTTGAATAATTTCATCAATGTTGTGTACGGCTTCAGCGCGCTCAATTTTAGCGATGATACCGGGGTTGCCGCCTGCTGCTTTCAGCAGAATACGTGCTTCTTTAATATCGTCGGCATGGCGCGGAAAAGAAACTGCGATGTAATCAGCTTCGAGACGTACCGCTTCCTTAATGTCTGCACGGTCTTTGTCCGTTAATGCAGCGGCGGACAAGCCACCACCCATGCGATTAATGCCTTTGTTATTCGATAATTCACCGCCAACCATTACCTGGCAATGGATTTGAGTGGGGTCAACTTTCGTTACTTTAAATACAAGACGACCGTCATCTAATAATAAAGTATCACCCGTACGGACATCACGCGGTAGATTTTTATAAGCAAGCGAAACAGTTTGCTCATTACCTGCATTATCATCCAGTGCCGTATCCAGGACAAATGTCTGACCTTCTTTCAATTGAATTTTTTTATTGGCAAAGCGACCAATGCGTATTTTTGGACCTTGCAAATCAATCAAAAGGGCGACGGTTTTTTCATGGCGCGCAGCAATTTCACGTACCATAT
>CAYUYG010000194.1:0-4375 GCA_964449125.1 uncultured Coxiellaceae bacterium
GAAAAAATGTTACGCGAACAAGTCTTAGATCAATTAATCAATAAAAAATTGCAAATGCAAATTGCGCATCAAGCTGGCATTCAAATTGAAGACAGCGATCTCGATCGCGCGGTGCAAATTATTGCAAGCCAAAATCAGGTAACCGTTGACGTACTTTATCAAAAGTTGACTCAGGAAGGCATGAAGGTCTCCGAATACCGCAATGAATTGCATGACCAATTGATGCTGCAAAAGTTACAACAACAAGAAGTCATTAGCCGTATTCACATTGCACCGGAAGAAGTGACTCGCTTTCTACAATCGAAAGCATGGCGTAATAATGGTTCCAAAGAATATCATCTCGAAGATATTTTAGTTCCCGTTTCCGATACGCCTTCCACCGAAGAAATCATTGCGGCGAAAAAACGTGCTGAATCTCTGCTCGTGCAACTGAAGCAAGGACAAAATTTCCAATCGCTCGCCCAAGCGGAATCCAGTGGCAAGCATGCACTCGAAGGCGGTGATTTAGGCTGGCGTAAACTTCCTGAAATCCCATCAGCCTTTGCTGACCGTGTTGTACAAATGCAACCAAAAGATGTGGCAGGCCCTATCCAAACACCGAATGGTTATCATTTAATTCGCTTAGTCAGTAGTCGAAGTGCGGAAGGAGCAACTCCCACTCCTGATCGTAAGCAGGTGGAACAATTATTGATGCAGCGTAAATTTGAAGAAGCCGTACAAAATTGGGTTTCCAAACTGCGCAGCCAGGCCTTTATTTCCACACAATTGGCTTAAGACATGAACGCGATGGCAGCGCGTAAAATTATCCTGACCCCTGGCGAACCTGCTGGTATTGGAGCGGATATCACGCTTGCTATCGCGCAACTCGAATGGCCTGTGGAACTGGTCGTCGTGGCAGATCCCGAACTGCTAAAACAACGGGCGCACGTTTTAGGTTTGCCGTTGATATTACAACCCTACGCTGAACAGCACACACCAAGTCTGCATCAACCGGGCCGTTTAAGCATTATTCCAGTTGCACTGGCTGAAACCGTTATTCCCGGACAATTAAATCCTGCGAATGCAAACTATGTGCTACGCACACTTGAAATAGCAGCAGAATTCGCTACCACTAAAAAAGTAAATGCCATCGTCACCGGACCTGTACACAAAGGTTTGCTCAATCAAGCTGGCATTAACTTTTCTGGTCATACTGAATTTTTCGCAGACTTTTGTCATGTTCCTAAAACCGTTATGTTGTTTATCGTGGATCAATTAAAAGTCGCGCTCGCCACCACGCATTTGCCGCTGGCGGCCGTTCCCGCCGCCATCACCGAAAACAATCTACGCACCACCTTGACCATCCTTCATAACGAATTAAAAGATAAGTTTGGCATTGAGCAGCCTCGCATTGCCGTTTGCGGCTTAAATCCGCACGCAGGTGAAGGCGGGTATTTGGGATGGGAAGAAATTGACATCATTGAACCATGCTTGAATGAGTTGCGTAAGAAGCATTTCAATTTACGCGGCCCACTATCTGCGGATACTATTTTTACCCCGCAACAACTTGCGCAAACTGATGCAGTACTTGCTATGTATCATGATCAAGCCTTACCTCTCGTCAAATACCTGGGCTTCAATCATGCTGTTAATGTCACCTTGGGATTGCCTTTCGTTCGCACTTCGGTTGATCACGGCACGGCGCTCGATCTTGCTGGTAGCGGGAAAGCAGATGCAGGCAGTTTAGAAGCAGCCATTAAGTTGGCGATACAACTCAGCTGATAATTTAAAAGAGGATTTTTTTACCCTGCTTTTTAAAAAAGCAAACAGCTGTTTTAAACACGACTGCCACCATTTTCAATCGAATTAAATCGTCTGCTTAACCCTTGCTTGTGAAAATTAAACACGCGCCAACACTGCCATGGTTAAACGGTTCACTGAAATTAGCTTGCCAGCCTCATCCTTAATATCAATACCCCATACCTGCGTGCTTTTACCAAGATGAAAAGGTTTCGCCGTTGCGAACACAAAGCCACTGCGAATGGATCGAATATGATTGGTGTTAATATCCAAGCCGACACAATAAAACTGCGTGATATCCACGCAACAATTAGCAGCGGTACTGCCGAGAGTTTCGGCGAGTACACACGATGCTCCGCCGTGCATAATACCAATGGGTTGGCGAGTGCGCTCGTTAACCGGCATACGCGCGCTCATATAATCATCCCCAATTTCTGTAAACTCGATCCCCAAATGAGAAGACAGGGTGTTCTCACCACGTCGGTTAACTGCCTCAACCTTAACATCACTATGCCAGATTTTCATGCTTACCCCTGTTCACCAATAGTACAACTGAGTAAATTTTGACAAATAGCTATTGCTTTACCTAGTCAAAACTCGTATCTTTTTAAGTCGCCAAAACGTCCAACTACAACGAGAGTGTGTTGAGAGATTTTAACCCGGGGACATCCATGAAAAAAAGAATTCTTCTATTGGCATGCTTGTTAGGCTGGCAACTCACCGCTTCGGCGGCAGATTTGCTCGAAGTCTATCGTCAAGCCTTAACAAGCGATCCAACTTTTTTGCAAGCCACCTCCCAGCGCTTGTCGACGAAAGAAGGTGTGCCCATTAGCGTCGCCGAATTATTACCTGATCTCAGCATGACCGTTAATCCGACTGTCACCCGCACCGGTTATGCCGGCAGTTTATTTGAGTCCACGACGGGTACCTCCGCGAACTTTTTATCACCGCGTAATAATACCTCACGCTCTTATGCTTTAGCGGTCACCCTACAGCAAACTGTTTTTAATTTCGCACAATTTTCTGCTGTTGCCCAGCAACTCTCTCTTTCCAAGGGTGCGGATGCAACATTAAATGCTGCTTTGCAAAGTTTAATGACGCGTGTTTCAACAGCGTATTTTAATGTACTGAATGATGAAGATAATTTAAGTTACACCGAAGCATCGAAACTCGCTTACACAGAACAGCTTGACCAAGCCAAGCAACAATATGAAGTCGGTTTAAAGACACTCACGGATGTTTATACCGCGCAGGCTTCTTACGATTCTGCGGTGGCAGATTATATTGCGGCAGAAACTAAATTAGTGAATGATCGCGAAAATTTACGCGTGATTACTGGCATTTATTACCCGCATCTATCCGCTTTAAGCGAAGATTTTCCCTTAATTAATCCGCAGCCAGCCAATCCAGAACAATGGGTTAAAACAGCCATGCTGCAAAACTGGACGATCAAAGCGACTCAATATAATGTTGATAGCTCGCGTGAAATCATCAAACAACAATTTGCCGGTCACTTGCCGACCGTCAATGTTGAAGCACAATATCAACGACTCTATTCCAATAATATTAACGGTTATAATACGTTTACAGTGCGCAATGGCCCCGGCACACAATCTGACCGATCAATTGGTTTAAATATTAGCGTACCAATTTTTGAAGGCGGTGGCGTTGTTGCACTAACTAATCAGGCAAAATACAATTATCAGGTTGCACAACAACAGCTCGAATACACGGTACGTACCACTGCAACGACGACGCGACAAAGTTATTTCAATATTGTTTCTGGTATTACTAAAATCCAAGCTGACAAACAAGCCATTAAATCTAATATCAGTTCACTTGAAGGGCTAGAAGCAAGTTATCGTGTTGGTACAGAAACACTCGTGGATGTTTTAAACCAGCAGCAAAAATTATTGCGCGCTCAAACTCAATACGCTTCTGATCGGTATGCGTTTGTGAATAATATTCTTGCGCTGAAACAGGCAGCCGGCACACTCAGTTTTGAAGACATGCGACTGATTAATGCGTGGTTGATTGAAAAGCAACGCAAATCATTGAGCAGACAATCCATTCGTTCCATGAGTAAATATCCGCACCTTGGCACAGCACACGGCAACAACTCAAAAAACGCTGCGCCTCAAGCCCCACAAAAACAAAATACTTAAGCTTAAGCGAGTCATGCCTTGTGGGTAAGGCGTGACTCGTAGTTCCAGCACGGGTGAGTTGTCCGGCAACCATAAAATCAGCTGAGTGAATGAGAGACGCTGAAAATAAAACAAGGGTGAGAGGTTAAGCTTTTTGCTCGGTCAATCCTTTGTATTTTTCCAATAATTGTTCGTTCGTTTCCGGATAATCGGGATCGACGATAATACAATTGACCGGGCACACCGACACACACTGCGGCTCTGCAAAATGTCCCACGCATTCCGTACACTTATCACGATGAATTTCATAAATCATCTCGCCTTGAAAAATGGCTGTGTTGGGACAGACTGGTTCACAGACATCGCAATTGATACATTCATCAGTAATAATTAACGCCATATAATTACTCTTTGTGATATTTTTTCTGCATCGCCAATGCCACTGGATCTGG
>CAYUYG010000195.1:0-4375 GCA_964449125.1 uncultured Coxiellaceae bacterium
GCCGGCCACTTGGAACATATCTGCACCAAAGAATCCATACCGTGTGAAACGGCTGCACTGACCACTTTAGCCAAAGCAGCAGATGGTAGTATGCGTGATGCTCTAAGCCTGCTTGATCAAGCCATCGCCTACGGTCACGGCAGCGTCAATAAAAACGATATTAACGGCATGTTAGGTTGTATGGCACAAGAAGATTTATTACCGCTTGTTGAAGCCCTTGCCCAAGCAGATGGCAAACAAGCCTTCTCCGCCATTGCCCAGCTTGCAGAACAAGCACCGGATTTTCAGCAATTACTTGAAGAATTAATCAGTTTCTTTCATAAAATTGCTGTCGCACAAATCGTGCCAGACTTTGCTGCGCAAGAAAGCGCAAGCGCCTTCGCAAAGCGTTTCACCGCTGAAGAAGTGCAATTGTATTATCAAATTGCTTTATTAGGCCGTCGGGATTTATCCTTTGCGCCTTCGCCGCAACAAGGTTTTGAAATGACGATGCTGCGCTTACTTGCTTTTAACCCGGGAAAAACCGCTGCATCCCTGACCACATCGCAAACCAAGTCAGTAAAAACTAAAACGGCTGCTGCGACAGATGTCACCGCACCTGCACAAGCCCTCGAAGCCAGCGTAGAAAATCTTGAGTGGCGTAATATTCTACCCAAACTGGAATTAAGCGGCATGGCCCATGCTCTTGCGAGCAATTGTACACTCGAAAAAATAACAGAGAGCAAAGTTGAACTCGCCCTCACTGCTCAACATCAACCGATGCTCAATCCAAAATTAAAAGATCGGATCGCCGAAGCACTCTGCCGCTATTTACAAAAAACGATACAATTGGAAATTATCATTTCTTCAGCAGAACTGGCAACACCAGCCAAACAACAACAGCAGGAAAATGAACAACGCCTAGCGAATGCTACCCAAACCATCCTGAAGGATCCTAAGGTACAAAAATTCATTGAAATGTATGATGCGACCGTAGAAGTTTCATTAGCATAAAGACAAAACGAGTGAGTGAGTTAAGTTGGAAAAAAAATTAAAAAATAGAGGTGCGTTGAGCAACCCGGAAGGCCGTTTTGAAAACCAAACGAAAGAAACTTTTGATGATGGCTGGGAAAGATTCGAAGAAGAACTTTTAACAGCCCTGGAAACGACACTTCTACCAGAATATGCAAAATCAATCATTTCTCGCAATGATTCGCCTGATATTGGTTTTGAGCAATCGATCAATCCTTATCGCGGCTGCGAACATGGTTGTATTTATTGTTATGCTCGACCCAGTCACGCTTACATGAACTTATCGCCCGGTATCGATTTTGAAACTAAAATATTTCATAAAGTCGATGCAGCAAGTTTGCTGGAAAACGAATTAAACAAACCTAAGTACGTCGTCTCACCGATCATGCTAGGTGCTAATACAGATCCGTATCAACCTGCAGAAAGCAAATTAAAAATCACCCGCGCGATTTTACAAGTCTTGCAAAAATACCAGCATCCGGTTGCGATTATTACCAAAAGCTCCTTAGTCGAACGGGACATGGATATTTTAGTGGAGATGGCGCAAGCAGGTTTAGCCAGTGTAGCGGTGAGCCTGACCACCCTAAATATCGAATTAAAACGCACACTGGAGCCACGCACCTCATCGCCACAAGGCCGATTACGGACCATTAAACGTTTAAGTGAAGCAGGCATTCCCGTGCGTGTGATGGCGGCACCGATGATACCCATGATTAATGACATGGAGTTAGAACGCATTTTGGAATTATCCGCTCAGGCTGGTGCAAAGCATGCAGCCTATGTATTAATTCGATTGCCTCATGAAGTAAAAGATTTATTTCGGGAATGGCTCAAGACGCATTTTCCTCAACGTGCTGAGCATGTCATGAGCCTTATTCAGCAAATGCGTGGCGGTAAAGATTATGATGCACAATTTGGTCAGCGCATGCGTGGTACCGGAGAGTTTGCGACTTTATTGAATCATCGTTTTCATATTGCCTGTAAACGGTATAAATTAAACCAACTCCCTTCTGAATCTTTAATGACGACTAAATTTAAACGACCTATCGCTTTCTCTCCGCAACTGGATTTGTTTAACATTTAAAAACAATGAAATTCAATAAGTTAAAATGGTCCATTGCTTTGCCTGCATTAAAAATAATAAAATTTGCACTCGAAAATAGATTGATCGAATAATAATTCTTATGGTGAGGAGTTCATTGTGTTAAAAAACTACTTTATTTCTTTTGTAACCGCATCAACATTATTTATAAGCAGTGCTTACGCAATGCAATTGAATGTAACTGTAGGTGATGAGATCAAAAATAATCGGGATCAACCCTCTTTTTCTTACGATCTTTACTACAATGTCTCAGGCGTATCTCAACAGCAGTTAAATAGTAAAATATCTGGATTACCGGCAGAAAAAGTGCCAGCTTTTCTTGCAACGTTTAAAGACCTCTTTGCAGAAATTCAACCTGTAGACTCCGTCAATGGCAAACATTCACAGATTGCCTTTGGTTATACAAAAGCAGACGGAACAGAAATTTATCCAGCTTCCTGCCAAACTATTATTGCCAAGCCAATTATGAACATTACGTTTAACGAAAACGGATGCATCGTACGCTAAGTAAAACCATCTCATAGGAAGCAGCCGCAAGCCGCTTTCTATTTCTTTGTTTATCCCCCCATACCGTACCGTGTGCATTAAATACCGATAAAATCAGCAACGTAGATCAAACGCATTATCTTTGCTAAAATGCCCAAGAACATTATCTTGGGAGTTTTTGCGAAATGAATAAATCTTCATCAAATGAAAAAATTGGCCTGAATGAAATTATGAAACGGGCCCAGGAAATGCAAAAAAAACTACAGGACATTCAAAAACAAGTTGCTGAAATGGAAGTTACCGGTCAATCTGGTGGCGGCATGGTCAAAATCGTCATGACTGGCCAACATTACGCCAAAAAAGTCACCCTGGATCCAAATCTATTAAAAGAAGACAAATCCATTATTGAAGACTTGATCGCAGCAGCGATTAACGATGCAACCGACAAAATCGAACGTAATTTGCGTGATAAAATGGGCGGCCTCTCAGGCATTAAATTACCGGAAGGCATGGGCGATTTGCCGAAATAATTATGCGCTTTAGCCCCCTGCTAGAACAATTGATTGAAGGATTGCGCTGCTTGCCCGGCGTTGGGCCAAAAACAGCCCAACGCATGGCCCTGCAGCTGCTGACGCGTGGCCGCGACAATGGTAAGCGTCTTGCACAAAGCTTGCAGGATGCGATGGAGCATATCGGGCATTGTGAGCATTGCCGGATTTTCAGTGAAACACCTGCCTGTGAAATCTGTATGTCTACTCATCGAGATCCCACTCTACTTTGCGTCGTGGAAAATCCGATTGACGTGAGCATGATCGAACAAACCGGTGGTTTTCGCGGCAAATATTTTGTATTGCTAGGCCATTTATCTCCCTTGGACGGTATTGGCCCGGAAGAAATTGGTATAGCAAAACTAAAAGTTCATTTTGAACGCGGGGACATCAAGGAAGTGATTATTGCCACCAACCCGACCGTTGAAGGAGAAGCCACTGCGCATTATATTTCCGAATTCGCCAAGCCTTTTTCGATCAAAGTGACACGTATCGCGCATGGCGTGCCAATTGGCACAGAGCTGGAATACATCGATGCCAGCACCCTTGCGCACGCGTTGGCTGGACGGGATATAATCTGATGCGCTACTGGCTAGCCTGTCTTACTCTCGTATTCACGCTACCAGTCTTTGCCGATCAATTAATCATTGAGCCGGATATGGGACGTGACCCGATTCTACAGGCGATTCAGCAAACCCATCATTCCCTGAAACTCGTCATGTACGGCATGACCGATGACACCTTGATTGATGCACTCATCCAGCAAAAACAGCAAGGCAAAACGCTGAATATTATTCTGGAGCAAACAGCTTACAAAGCAAATGATGAAAACGAAAAAGCCATTAGTCGCTTAAACTCAAATAAAATTTCCTGGCAAGGCACTGTCCCACCGCATAAATTGATCCATCAAAAAACTTTGTTAGTCGACGACAAGCAAGCGATTGTCATGACATTTAATTTCACGCGCTCCACGTTTAAAAATGAACGTAATTTTGCACTAATTGTCGACAACCCCAAAGTTGTGCGGGATATCGATGCGATCTTTACCGCCGACTGGAACCATGTGCCAAGCCGAATACAATCAGCGAGCGTTATCGCTAGCCCAGATAATAGCCGCGACATGTTAGTACGTTTAATACGTCAGGCAAAACAATCCATTCATGTGTATGCATACAGCTTGACTGATTCCCCCATTACCGGCCCCCTCCCGAAAGCCGCACACAAGGGG
>CAYUYG010000196.1:0-4341 GCA_964449125.1 uncultured Coxiellaceae bacterium
GCGCAATTGCGTGATGAGGAAAAAGGTTTTGGTGCCAAAATGGTGGCCGATCAATCCGTTTTTGCCGGTGTGATGATTGCTGAGCGAAACGCGTTAACCGTGAAACAAGATATTCATTATGTGCTTCATCATATGGAAGTCCAGGATAAGGCAACTGGCAAGGTTAGAGAACTTTCTTTGCAGGAAACCAGACAATTGCATGAACAATATATGCAATTTGATGAACTTTATAATGAGTTAATCAAAGACTATATTTCAGCAACAAAAGATTTTGCTAAATTTAGCTCAGTTCATCTGGGTACATTAAAAGATAAACTTTCCAACTTAATTGGGCATAACCAACCAGATAGAGATCGACATGGACATATCATCTGGAATGAAAAAGTAACCAAACTTGTTCCGCATATGTATGCTTTTTTATTTACGATCTGGACATTAAAAGAATCAACCGCTTTTTTTGATGCGACCAACACAGATTCGAACACCGCCTTTCTTAAAAAACCTCATCCGGCACAAATCATTGCCATCTTTCAAATGTTGAATACGATAGGGACTGGCCATGATCTACCCAATGTATTGGATGAGCTGTTAACCGGACAGGGTAAATCTGTTGTTTTAGCTTTAACTGCTTCGTTATTATCATTGCTTGGTTTTGCAGTCGATGTGGGTTGCTACAGTGAATATTTATCAGGACGTGATGAAAAAGCGTTTGAATGGTTCATTGATTTCTTAGGTGTTCGCGAATTTATTCAATATGGAACATTTAATCGACTTACTGAAAATATGCTAAATCGAGATGGTGACCTGCGTGATTTACTAAGCAATGCGCTATTTGATACGGAAATTCCAATTCAACCCAAGCCTCATCATGGCAGACAAACCATCGCACTCATCGATGAAGTAGACTCCCTCGTTACCGCATTTTTTGGTCACCTATATCAGCCGTATTTTTTATTGAAAGGAAATGAAATTAATGCACTCTTGGACGCCATTTGGACAAGGCATGCTAGCGGTGGCATGACTAGCTTTCGAGATTTGCAAAATTTGTCAGAATATCAGACGTGCTTGAAACACTACCCAGGTCGTGAATACATAATACGGCAAGCAGCAAGAGAAATGTTTGAAGATCTTCAAAAATATAAGCGTGAGCAAGGACATGACTTCCATGTTAATGGTAGAGGGGAACTCTACTACAAACATTTTGATGGTACGACCATGTCTAAAAGTATTGGTTATCGTACTTACTGGGCATGCAGAGATCAAACAAATAACGTCAGTAAAACTTGCCGAGAAAAACATGCTGGAATCAAAGTCACTGGTGGTGCCTATTCTTATGTCGATTTAATGTGTGGGTCTTATCGGGCCATGCTTGGCGTAACAGGCACCTATCGTGAGCTTAGTAAAGCTGAACAACACGTGGTGAGAGATTTCTTTAATATCAAAGAGGCAAGCTTTATCCCATCTGCTTATGGCGAAAATAAACTGAAATTTAATCCTGGTAATCAATTTTTCGTCGTAAATGATGATGAATATGATGTTCGTTTAGTGGAGCAAATCGCTAAAAGTAAATTAGGTTGGAATAATGGTGAGAAGCCAATACGACCCGTCTTGGTTTTCTTCGATACGGAAGAAGAGTTAGAGAAATTTTATAATAGTGATGCATTTAAACATTATAAAGCTCAAGGGGTGAACAAAATGACATCACAAATCATTACAACCACTTCCGAGCGCGATGCCGCGATCAGTCACGCCACGCGCGCAAATGCGATTACGCTAGCTGTTAAGGAACATGGTCGAGGAAGTGACTTTATGCTGACGAACACAGCTGTCATTGCAAATGGCGGCATGGCGGTTATTGATGGATTTATGCCAGATACTAAAGCCGAACAACGACAGCATCAAGGTAGAGCAGGGCGACAGGGTCAAGACGGCTCCTTCATGATGGTCGTTAAGGAATCTGAAATTACTGCTAAATTTGGGCTCAGGAAAAGACAAATTGAAGACGCTCGTCTCACTGGTAATTTATATGAAGTCATTTCAAATACACGTGATAAAAAATTCTCTGATGGTTATCAACAGTTAGTGGATGAATCAAAAGAATTAGTCGAAAAGATACACAGACCTGCCATGAAATTACTTGAAGCTTTGCATAGCAGTGATGAAAAAGAAAAAGAATCAGCAAAGGACGTTGTTGAAGCTCACATGGAAACCTTTCCAGGCGGAAAAGATGCCAAAGTTGAAGTCGAACTTCGCGAAGCAAAAGTACTCATTTTGTTTGATAGCACAGGGTCAATGGGTAGTTTGATTGACACCCTTAAACAAACATTAGGCAAAGTTGTTCAGACCTTAAGTGACGTATTAAAAGAAGCACTTAATTGTACGTTTCAATTGCAATTAGCCCATTATAAAGATTATGACAGCGGAGTAACAAATGCTTTAAATTGTACAAATGAATGGACTTGTGATCCTGCACGCTTAAAATCTTTTATTAATAGTGTTAACGCGAATGGCGGTGGTAGCAATCAGTCGGAATGTGTTGAGCTTGGCCTATTTTATGCCAACCAATTAGCCAATGATGGTTTAAATCATGTCATACTCATTGGCGATGAACCGCCAAGTTCAGAATCTGAGATGTCTGCGTTACGGCGAAAATACGGCTCCGCAAGTTCTTCAAGAACAGGTGCCTTTTTTGAAGCGCGGCATTATCTCAAAGAAACAGAGGACCTAGCTAAGAAAAAAATTCCTGTTTCAACCTTTTTTACGCGAACGTCTATGTTTAATAGCTTGAAAGACGGAGCAACAGGCAAGTATTTAACTGAAGAAGCTTTTAAACAAATTGCAAACAAAACAGGTGGTGAAGCGGGTGAATTACATTTACAACAAGAAACTACGGCAGTACGTGAAGTAACGGATTTGTTTGCTAAAAAAATCATTGGTACCGTTCTGCAAGACAATCGAGATGATAAGCTGGCCGAAGATATATTTAAAAGATTTACAGCTCGACTGAATCAATATGCAGGTAGTTAAGGATACACATGTCAATTAATCAAGATCTGTGTGCAAAAACACAGTTTATAGAAGGCAATTATCATTTCGAGCACGGCGATTATGCAAAGGCTATCCAGCATTATCAACGTGCACTTGAGATCGATGCGAGCCTGTATAATGCTTACTTGAATGCAGGCAATGCCTGCACTCGTCTTAAAAAGAACGAGTTAGCAATAATCTATTTCAGTCAAGGCATTAACATAGATAGCAGCTGTAAAACTGCATTTTACAATCGTGCCTTGATCTATGCCCGCTTAGGAAAATATGATCTTGCGCTTAAAGATTACACTGAAGTACTTGAAATCGATGCAGATGCTGTCGAAGCTTATATTAACCGGGGTTCAACTTATATGAAACTGCATCAACCACAAATGGCTTTGGCGGATTTCAATCGCGCCGTTGAACTAACAGGTACCTGGCAAGCTTACTATAATCGTGCGCTTGCTTTTGAAAAATTGGACCAGCCTGATAAATCAGAGCAAGATTTCATAACGGCTTTACGTTTAAAAACACAGGTTTCTTAAGCTCGGTGATTTAATGGAGAAGAGCGTATGCAAAATACACAGAATATGTATCAGTTTATTTTAGAGATAAATAAACTAAAGCTTGTTTTTAGAAACACAACAACAAGCCCTGATAGGAAAGAAAGCACAGCAGAACATTCATGGTCTGCCAGTATGATTACGATCATTCTAATGAATGAACTTAAAAAAGAGTTTCCCGAAATTGATGAATTTAAGATTGTTAAACTGACACTCATCCATGATGTTGTAGAAATTTATGCCGGTGATGTGATGGCTTTTGATATGGAAGCACGCAAAGATAAGGAAAAAGTTGAGGCAGAAGCACTCAAAAAATTGATGGCAGTGTACCCAGAGTTTGGACAGCAGTTACATGACTTGTGGTATGAATTTGAGAATAAGGAAAGCCTTGAAGCAAAAATTGCAAAAGCTGCTGATGCCATTTGCCCAATTTTCCAGCGTCTTGAATCAAAACAATCTTATATTCCATTTAACATCACGATTGCTAAGCTTGAAAAAACAAAATACTCACATTTTGTTTTTAGCAAAACTTTCTCGGCCTTATATCAAAAATTAAAAGTTGATTTATTAGAGCAGAAACTTATAAACAATGCTGACTGAATTCAGAATAGATCATATAAGATTCTTGGTCGCTTACGGCTAGGTTCAAATCCCAGGGATTCGCTTGTTGTGGTACTGGACATGTTGCTGGAAGTGATTTTGCATTTTGCACTAAAACGTTTACCCACATAAAAAATTATCTTACCAGTGT
>CAYUYG010000197.1:0-4340 GCA_964449125.1 uncultured Coxiellaceae bacterium
CGATGAGCAGGTTAAAGCGTGGAAGCCCGTGACGAAAGCCGTGCATGATGCTGGGGCCGATTTTTTGGTTGTACACGGCCGTCACTGGACGGAGCATTATGAAACACCGTGTCGTCATGATGCCATTCAATTTTTTGCAAGTGAAGCCAAAATACCTGTGATTGGGAATGGTGATATTGCGTGTGTTACTTCATTAAAAAAAATGCTGGCAACGGGTTGCGCTGGCGTGATGATTGCACGAGCAGGCGTTGGGCAGCCATGGCTAATCAATAAATTAATCGCTGATTATCATGGCCAACCCTTCGTTCCGCCTGAGAATGCAGAGATTGGCGCAATTTTTCTCGAGCACGTGAATAGCTTAGTTGCGTTAATGGGTAATGAAAAATTTGCCGGGTTGCAGGCGCGTAAATTTGCTAAATATTATGCCCGAACGCTGAGCCAGAAAGCCTCATTTCTTGTCGACATGAATGTATGTGAAGATTTGCAAACGGTACACAAAATTTGTGACATTTATTTCAGAGATTAATCCCGCGCTAGGCACGGGATATTTTCACTATTTGCCTGCATGAGTAAGTTGTAAACCTTGCACCGTTTTCTTGGAAAAACTTACCAGCGCATTTTGTTTAAAAAGCATTTCTGTATGTTGAATTAACCCAGGAGAAAAATTTTCATCATCCGTGAGACTGGCGGGATGGCCGGGAATGACCCAATCAACTTGAAACTTTTCCAGTCGTGATACCGATGTTGGCCAAGTCTTGGGATTGGCGTCGGATACTAGAAAAACTTTTGGAAAGGCAACTACCATGCAGCCACCAAACAGCACTTTTAAATGCGGAATGTAAACGACGATATTATCAGGTGTGTGCGCAGGGCCGGGATAAAAAATTTCTACTTTTTTATCACCAAAAACCAGGGTTTTGCCTTCTTTGAGAGGGAATAAATGATCAGGTGCCGTAATGCGCATTGTGAGGATATGTTGTTTCACTTCTGGGTCATTTACATAGCCTGCCAGATCTTGTCGAACTTTCCATTTATTATTGGGTGCTTTCGGATCAGACAGCAAAGACGCGGTGAGGTCGGAGCCGTATACCGGTATTTTTTTCTGAACCAATACGTCATTGCCGCCAACCCGGTCTAAATGATAATGCGTATTGATTTCCGTTATTTTCTTATCACCCCATTTTTTGTGAACCCACTGTAATACTTTAGCAGTATTTTGCGGAGTATAAGGTGCATCGACCATGAGTAAATCCGTATCAGACATGACAGCGATCATGGAATAAGCTGGCGCTTGGCCATCCTTATCTTCCACGACATAAATTGTCGGCTGTAATTGGATGACTTTTAATCCCGATGCAAGTTGGATGGTAGGCAAGGTAGGTTGTCTGGCGACGGCTAGCAGAGAATGGACAACCAGCCAACACAATACAATTGACATGAAAAATCTTTTCACGGGTGACTCCTTATTATTATAAATTTTGATGAATGTAATAATGCAACTTTGCCAATGACGGTGCCATTTTGCAAATGCTGATGTGCTCCGCTTACCTTGTTTAGGGTAATTTTTTTATTAATCAAGTCTTGTACGCTAACGCCAATTTCTTCAACAACCCGTGCGACATCACCCGTATCAAGTCATCAGAAATAGCATTTCTTCAAATGCGTCCCTATCGCCGAATGTTTTGATGATCATGCATTGCATGTGCGGGACTCCTGTTATCGAATGAAAGAATCAAGTGTCGAGTTATTTAAATTGTCCGTGTAATATTTTTTATCCTGTGGTACACGATTGCTGCAAACATACAGGATATTGGTGTAACGATTTGCATACACATTGGGTATGACTGAACAATGCTGAAAAACAGCATGAATCGTATTATCAATGTGTCTGGAATAGGGATCCTTCATTAGTGGGTTAGCGATAATATTAAAAATAGCCGTGCCATTAGGTTTGAGTCGATTTTGAATTTCTTGCATGTATTCGACGCTCAGTAAATGCGCGGGAACTGTACGGACATCACTGTAGGCATCGGCGAAGATCACATCGTAAGGCTGCCTCCCATTTTTCAAAAAATGCCTGGCATCATCGATGATCAGTTTGCTGTTGAGACTGTTTATAAAATGCGGCACCGTCACTTTTTTAATCTGCGCATCAATGTCGATATAGGTGAAATGGTTGCCATGTGTGCCGGCAGCCGTGAGAGTGAAACCGCCTGCACCCAAGACTAAAATATCTGCGTTCCTTAGCTTTAAATCAGTGAAAAGAATTTTTTTAAGTGTTTCAAGGTAGGGGAAACCTTGATTTTGGGTGTTAATAAAGGAGCTTAGTGTGTCGTTAATGATAAGGATTTTTTCGCCATCTTTTAATTTTGAATTGGTATGGTCGAGAAGTTGATAGTTGGCATAATGATTGGTCAAGGTAAAAAAACGCTGTTCAATATGAATATTCATCGTGAATACCAGCCAGCTCATGCAGCCAACCAACAAGCTTTTCCAGAGAAACTCTGAAAGTGTTTCGGTTAGAACCAGTGCGAGTAGGGTGAGTAAAAGAAAGTCGATGAACAACGTCCAGGCTACGCCAAAAAAATACATAAAAACAAGTGTTGTAATAATGGCACCCAAGAAGGAGCCTAACGTACTCAAACCTAAGGTGTTGCCGCCAATTTTACCCGCAGGCAAGTTGCTGCGGATCATGTTCATGGTGATGGGCACCGTTTGACCCAGGATAAAAATAAGCGGAGCAATGATGACTAATAAAAAGGCAATTAGCGGATAGAGGATGCGCTGGCCGACCAGGTTTTGGAATGTGTAAAAGAAAAAAGAAATGAAAATATAAGATAGTCCTATGCCGAGCCACGTCGCCGCTATCAGGAAGTTGTTGCTCAAGCTTCTGCCGGGATTGACACGTACCTTACCTCCTTGCTGATAACCCCAGGCAAGAAATAGCAGAAAAATACCGATAATCAAGCTGGTCACTACCACGCTTCCACCAGCAACTGGCAGTAGCTGCCGGATCGTCAATATTTCGATGCTAATCGAGACAAACCCCTCAATTAAAATAACCAAAGGCAAGAGAATGACAAGAGGCAATAGTTTCAGTTTGATGGGATTTTCCATGGATTACGCTTCCAAAAGAGGGGATTATACATCTAACTTTCAAATAAACTGAGTCTTCAATTATAGCGAGATAAAGTAACTATGTTGAATTCGGATGTTCAGTTTAAGAAAATTATCGCTAGACGCTTTTGCATAATTATTTCATAGCGAATATTTAGTAGAAAATCTGCAATCTTTATTTTCGTTGGTTTCCATTTCCTACCACTCCGTTGCTCAAATATTATACCGAGAATTTTATAGGTTAAATTTTAGGGGTGAAAAATTTTGCGAATTATCCGCTATAAGCGGCAGTGATTCAATGTTTATATATCTTTGTTTTAAGCTGTTTTTTAAGGTGTTTCGTGACAAATATTCTGGGAACAAACTCAAAAGGAAGGTATAAGGACTATGTCATCAACTCAGCCATTATGCCATTTGGTTGGCATTAATTCACAAAAGCTCTCAAAAAATGAAAATATTTTGTTGGAAGCGGAATTATTTTCACGTCTCTGTGAGGAACTGAAAAATATTTTCAGGGAGCAGTACCAGCGCTATTTTGATTTATTGAAATTTGATAGAGAAAGGGAGGACACAATGCTTGAGGCGAGCTTTTTACGTTTTTTACTTAATGACATTTTATTAACCGAAGAATACTCACTCGAGGGAATTGCTTATTATACGCAAATTCCCGAAGATGTAATTTGTGATGTCATGGCGGGAACCAATTCTGCACCGTCATTGCCTTTGAGTAGAAAGATTATCGACTTGCATCGTTCAGTCAGACCTAATTTGTATCGTGAAATCATTAAAAAAATTCTAGATCAGCATCTCATTTAACAACGGATTCTAACTGCCCAGACCGTCATTCATGCTGGGCAGTTATTGGCCATATGCATTGACGGTTAAAATAATGAAATGCTAGCATGGCTTCCTAAAGAGGAGTTGTCCGTGAATAACACATTACGTTTATTATTCTTAGGTTGTGTCGTAACAAGCTTATCTGCTTGTTCGCTGAGTTCCACATCGGTTGTCGGCACACGTTGGGCAACAACGACAGACAAGCTTGCGAATGGTAAGGTTGTTAAAATTGGCATGCTAAAGCCAACGGCTGATTGGGGTTGCAGAAAATTAGATGAGCAATCCTACAAATGGTCGTCACTGGAATTTCAAGGCCAGTTTACTAGCTGGAAGGGCGGTTACGGGGTGCTACGCGCTAAAGTCGTGAAATATGCTAACGATCAGAA
>CAYUYG010000198.1:0-4339 GCA_964449125.1 uncultured Coxiellaceae bacterium
CCTGCTTGCCAACAATGGGTAGGGTGCTGACAAAGCATTAGGTTGATTGGAATGGGATGTTTATCCTGTTCCTGGAGAAACTATGCAACCTGCGCAAATTTTATCTCAATCTTTTACTCTACCTAATGGAACAATCCTCCAAAATCGACTGGTGAAATCAGCGATGAGCGAGGCATTGGGTACCGTTGATAACCGTCCCACCTCTTTTTTGGAAACTTTGTACGGTCGTTGGTCAGCGGGTGGAGTGGGTCTCTGTATTTCTGGGAATGTCATGATTGATTGCCGCGCGTTGGGTGAGTCTCGTAATGTTGTTATTGAAAATGCCAGTGATTTAGATTTGCTTGAGCAGTGGGCGGTTGCTGGTAATCGGCAAGTGACACAATTGTGGATGCAGATTAATCATCCTGGCAAGCAGGCACCCCGTGGATTAAATTGTGAAACAGTTTCGCCATCGGCCATTCCTTTTCGATCTGACCTGGGTCGTTTTTTTGATACGCCACGCGAATTACGAGAAGAAGAAATTGAAGACATCATTTTGCGTTTTGGGCGTACAGCGCACATTGCCCAAGCAGCAGGATTTAAAGGCGTACAAATTCATGGGGCACATGGCTATTTAGTCAGCCAATTTTTATCTCCGCATCATAATCGCAGAGATGATCGTTGGGGTGGAAATGCGGTTAATCGACGCCGTTTTATGTTGGAAGTTTTAAGTGAAATTAGAAGGCAAGTTGGTAAAACATTTCCGATTGGTATAAAGCTAAATTCTGCTGATTTTCAACGCGGCGGATTTGCTGAAGAAGAATCCATTGAAGCGATTCAAGCTTTAGAAAATGAAGGGATTGATTTAGTAGAAATCTCAGGCGGAACGTATGAAGCGCCTGTTATGGTCGCATCGGGAAAAATAAAAGAAAGTACACAGCAACGAGAAGCGTATTTTCTTAAATTTGCAGAGAAAGCGCGCGCTGCAACCCGTGTTCCCTTGATGGTCACTGGTGGTTTCCGTACTGCAGAGGGCATGGCCAGTGCGATTGCTTCAGGTGCAGTCGATCTCATCGGTTTAGCGCGTCCGCTTGCGGTTGAACCCGATTTGCCGATGCGGTTGCTGGCGGGCTTAAAAGCAAAACATGTGCTCAAACCTATTGAAACCGGCATCAAATCGATTGATAAAAATAGCGGGTTTATGGAAATTGCTTGGTATAACCGTCAACTACAAGTAATGGGACGTGGTAAAAATTCCAATATTTATTATTCACCATTGAAAATTTTTCTGATGCATGGGCTAAGTCTAGGCTGGAAATCAATAAAACGACGATTGTTTTATTGGCGAAGGTAATTAAAAAATAACTTTGTGGAAATAAAAAAGCCTGCACTTTTTGTGCAGGCTTTTGAGAATCTGATAAACAGATGATTGGTGCGACTAAGCGCGTATCAGCTGTGAATGAAGATTTAAGTTAGCTGGATCAATTTTAACGATATTGCCAGTTGCAGCATCAATTACAAAGGTTGGCCAGAAGAAGATGTCTAATAAAGCAATTGGTTGAAACTTGCTGTTAACCATCATGGTTTGATCTTGATACCCTTTTTTTCTAAGGGTTAAACTTTTGCCGCCATAGATGTAATTTGGCAAGGTAACGACAGCAGGTGTAACACCGTATTGTTGATTATCAACAATAATTGCTGCGCCAGAAGGCTGAGAGGTTACTTTTACTGCACGTGTATTATCACCAGCGATGCTTGCGCAGCCAGAGATTGCAGTAAATAAAACACAAAATATAGCCATCTTGATTGTTTTCATTCTTTGTTTCCTGTGTTGTGTGTGTGTTTAATTATCGAGCGGATAATAAGGGCTCTATATTTGATAGTCAACTTCAAAATAAGTGGCGTATTCTGTGTTTTAAAAGGCGTGTAAAATGATGGATTTATATTTTGCTAAGGGAGGAGGAAATCTCATTAATATGTTCAATAAACTTGCAATTGCTTATGGAGATTAGCTTTAAATTTAAAGAAGCGAAGGGGTTTAAGTTTTACTTTAGGAGCGTTATCTAGGTGATAACGCTCCTAAACTATTTTGAATTACGAAGCTAATTTTAAGCGTGATTCAACATGGGTAACACCGCGAATTGATTTAGCTAATTTAATAGCATTATCGATGGTTGCTTGATTTTTAACGACCCCAGTTAAATAGACAACACCATTGATTGTTTCAACATGAATATCAGCAGGTGATATCGATGCGTTCGTAAATAATTTTTTCTGAATAAAAAGTGTTTTAACTTTTGCTGTCATTAGGGTATCAACAATCGGTCGCTGGCTTGTTTTAACGTGAAGATTATCCGTATTAATATCTTTTACGCCATCTGTACCCTGAGCAATTTCTATTAAAGCTTCAGCTTGACTATCTGACTCTACTTGTCCATCTAAGTAAACAATATTGTTTTTTGTGTTTACACCAATATTAAATACGGAAATGGACTTATCTAACGCAACTTTAGTTTTTACTTTGGCCGTGATAACGGTATCCGTTATGGTGGGTGTGGCATTTGCCGATAATTGAAAATTAAATATGATTAAAGTAGCAAGGAGACATTTTAAAATTTTTGAAATAGTCATTATTTTTTCCTTTATACAGAATTTAATAACAATCGACTAATTTAGCAGAATAAAAACTTCGATCATTGATAAAAATCATAGTTTATAAAAATTATGTCAGTAGAATAATTTAGGTATTCCTTATCGATAAACAGGAGAGTTTAAATGATAAATACGACTAATAAATTTAGTAATAAAGTGAATACCAAACATCGTCATTTTAAACGTCATAAAAAAAGAGCGGAGAAGAGACAAAAAGTTTTTTTCGAGAGTTATTGGAATTCAACCAACGGATTCGCTTATATCGGCCGTAAAGTTTCTTCTTAATAATTTTACGAACTCGAAAAAAATTTTCCATCAAAAACCTCGGGCAGCACGTCTGTCCGAGGTTTTATTTCATGAATTACTCATTTTCTGTTATCATAGTCAGCTTATAACCCACAAAAAACAAACAAATATCCTTTTTTGAATAAAAATACAACAATATTAAGTTGACTATCCATGCTGAAGACGAAGGTGAACTATCTTCACTGCAATCAATGTGCAGTGAATCATTTGTGCTTGCCAAGAACATTAGATAATGCCGAAACGGAGCATTTTGATGCTTTATTTCAAAAAATGAGAACATTACAAAAAGGCGAACACTTATTTCATATTGAAGATGCTATGTCCAACTTGTATGCGGTTGCATCCGGTGCCTGTAAAGATTATTGGCTAGACGCTAATGGAAATGAGCATATCAGTAATTTCTATTTGCCTGGCGACATAATTGGTCTCGAATCCTTGCCGCAAGCAAAGCATTTTTTTTCATTAACAGCACTTGAAGACTCAGAGGTCTGTGTTTTGCCCATTGAAGTGCTCTTCGAGGAAATGCAAAAAAACAATAAATTATTAAAGCGCGTCATGAATATTGCCAGCTATAAAATGCAAAATGACCGGCAAATTCGTATCACCACCAACGCAAGTCAACGCGTCGCCGATTTCATTGTTAGTACTTTATCAAGAATAAAAGAGCGTCGCCTCAGTGCTGAATATATTATCTTGCCGATGTCGCAACTTGATATTAGTAATTTTCTTGGCATGGCTCATGAAACGGTTAATCGCATATTACGTAAATTACATAAAGATAAAATTATTAAAATTGAAAACAAAAAAATATCGGTTATTGATCACGATCGCTTAAATGAACTGAGTACATTTGTAATAGGTTCAGGTCAGGTGGATTAAATTTTTCTTTGACATATATCAATTTCTTTTTTTTCTCAGTCGGTAAGATGGTTGTTTTACCGAGTGAGGAAAAACAGTATGAATAAAACATTTTATAGCAGCATCTTTATAGCAAGTTTAATTGCAACGCCTGTTAGTGCGGTCTTATTAACATCGTGTAGTCCAGCACATAAGCAAGAAAGTACGGGGCAATATATAGATAGTAGTGTCATAACCGCTAAAGTAAAATCTAAACTATTAGCCGATAAGGCAGTAAAAGGATTAGCTATCAAGGTTAATACTTATAAGAATGTGGTCCAATTAAGTGGATTTGTTGATACCTACCAGCAAAAATACCGCGCAGTTGAAATAACCAGAAATGTTCCAGGTGTTGCCGCAGTCCAAGACTTTATTGTCGTCAAAAAACGGTAGGCATTTCGTATGCATGTAAATCTCATTATTAATTTTAAACCGAGGTTATTTATGACAGATTCTATTCGTGAATTAGTGGAAAATAATTGGGATCAATTGCAAGGACAAATTA
>CAYUYG010000199.1:0-4323 GCA_964449125.1 uncultured Coxiellaceae bacterium
GGAAACAAGTAAGGGTATAAAAGGTTGTAACAGACCGAGGGTGGCAGAACGCGACTTGCGCGCCCCGCGAGCAATGACCGTTAAACGGCCATGCTCCTTACTGAATAACTCCACCAAAAAACTGGTTTCGCGGTACGCGCGACGATGCAATACATAAGCAGGCTCAAGCAGCACACGCTTCATTCGTACCCCAGGCTCCTGAGTGCGCGCTCATCATCCGTCCAATTTTCTTTGACCTTAACCCACAGACGCAAAAAGACTTTACTGCCAATGAGTCTTTCAATCTCATGCCGTGCTTGGATGCCTACTTTCTTTAAACGGGCACCCTTGGTTCCAATAATAATAACTTTTTGACCTTCGCGCTCGACCCAGATAATGGCACTGATCTCGGTGATGTTTTCGTTTTCTGTAAATTGCTCGATTTCCACGCTGGTGGTATATGGCAACTCTTCTTCGGTTAAGCGAATTAACTTTTCGCGAATAATTTCAGCTGCCTGAAAACGAATGCTTCTGTCTGTCAATTGATCTTCTGGAAAAAGCTGCGGGCCTTTCGGCAATAACTTGATAATCTCGTTTTCTAAATTAGCCGTATTCTCCGCATCGAGTGCAGAAATGGGGAAAATGGCAGTAAAGTTAAGCTTATCTTTTAGCTTATCAATCAAAGGCAGTAATGTTGACTTGTCTTTTACTAAATCAATTTTATTCAATACCAGCAACACTGGCTTATCTGCACGATCGGCTTTTTTCAGTTTATTTAAAACGTCTTCATCTTCCTCACGAAAATTTGTCGCATCAATCATGAAAACCACGACATCTGCATCGACAATCACTGAACTGGCGACACGATTCATATATCGATTCATGGCGCGATTTTCGCCACGATGCAATCCAGGCGTATCGATATAAACAATTTGCGCTTCATTGCGTGTTTGAATACCCAAGATTTGCCAGCGTGTAGTTTGCGGCTTAGGTGAAGTGATACTGACTTTTTCGCCAAGCAAACAATTCAATAACGTTGACTTGCCTACATTGGGACGACCCACAATCGCAACATAACCCGATTTAGTAATTGTCATTTCTTTAGTACTCCTAACATGGCAAGCGCTGCTTCTTGTTCGGCACGACGGCGACTAGTGCCTTTGCCGAACACTTTTTCCACCCCTTCCACCTGACAACTTAATGTAAACCGCTGTTGATGCGCTTCACCTTCGATTGTTTCAACGGTGTAAATGGGCAGCGGCATACGCCTGCTTTGTAAATATTCTTGTAATAAGGTTTTCGGGTCTTTGTGACTGGCAGCCGAAGACAAGGTATGTAGCCAGGGTTGATACCATTCATTGATCTTGGCGCTTGCAGCTTCAAATCCGCCATCTAAGTAAACTGCACCAATGATTGCTTCCATTGCACAAGACAGAATGGATTGACGTTCATTGCCACCGCTTCTTAATTCGCCCGGACCGAGAAACAAATATTTCCCTAATGCAAATTCCTTAGCCAGTTCAGCCAGCGTATCGCGATTAACTAGGGTTGCACGCCAGCGACTTAATTCGCCTTCGGTTGCTTTTGGAAATTGATGAAACAAAATTTCCGCGACAACAAAATTAACGACCGCATCACCTAAAAATTCCAGGCGTTCGTTGTGCTCACCCCCTTTACTGCGGTGCGTCAACGCTACTTTCAGTAAGTCGGGCTGCTGAAATGCATAATTTAATTTTTGCGTTAACTCATCGCTCATAAATCCCTTCCCAGGGTTAATGAATAACTTTTCCTAATCTATCCCAGCGTATAGGCATGCCTGATTTGTAGCTATCCCAGCTCATCCATATTAACACAGCTTTACCGACGATATTCTTGTCCGGCACAAACCCCCAGTAACGGCTGTCCTGACTATCGTCACGGTTATCGCCCATCACAAAATACATGCCTTCAGGCACGACGATATCCTGATAATCATGGCTGCTCTTGGCAGGATCAAGGAATATTTTATGCTTCACGCCCAGCAAGTTTTCTTCTTTTTCCAGCGCTGCCCATTCTTCACCGTTCTCGTCTTCCGCCATGCTGTTTTTCAAAAAAGTCTGGGGTAATTTTTTGCCGTTGACAATGACTTCTTTATTAACATAGCTAATGTGATCACCGGGTACGCCAATCACACGTTTAATAAAGTTCACAGAAGGATTGGGCGGCCAGCGAAATACGATAATATCGCCGCGCTGTGGCGTGCTATCACCCAAAATTTTCTTGTGTGCAACCGGTAGCCTCACTCCGTAATCATATTTATTCACCAGAATAAAATCGCCCATTTGCAAGGTCGGTTCGAGCGAGCCAGAAGGAATACGAAAGGGTTCAAATAAAAATGAACGCAGTATAAAGACAATTAATAAAATCGGAAAAAATGAACGCGCGTAGTCAATGATGATGGGCATCTTTTTTGAATTTTTCCGTGCACGTTTGGGCGCAAGAAAAATAACATCCAGCAAATAAATAACACCTGTTATCAGGGTCGCGTAAAACAAAATCAGTTCAAAGTTAAAATTCATGTAACACCCTCTTCAATTTTACTCTCATTCCGGACCTACCCGATATCCTCTGCCACGCTACCACTCTCGCGTAAGCGGGAATCTATTCCGCTTTTGGCACCACTTGCCAAGGACACATGGATCCCCGCATTTGCGGGGATGGCTTATCCTATTCACCGTTGCACACTGCTCACAACATCGCTATGGGACAAAGCTATTTCTTTTCATCAATCTTGAGTACCGCTAAAAATGCTTCTTGCGGGACTTCAACATTGCCCACTTGCTTCATACGCCGTTTGCCTTCTTTTTGTTTCTCCAGCAACTTACGTTTACGGGAAATATCACCACCGTAACATTTTGCTGTCACATTTTTACGCATGGCTTTTACCGTTTGCCGGGCAATGATATGACCGCCAATGGCTGCTTGCACTGCGACATCAAACATTTGTCGGGGAATCAATTCGCGCATTTTCTCGGTAACAAGGCGGCCGCGCGATTGTGATTGCTCACGATGTACAATGGATGCCAAGGCATCAACACGATCACCGTTAATCATAATATCTAATCTCACCAAATCGGCTTCCTGGAAATGCGAAAAACTGTAATCAAGCGAGGCATAACCGCGACTCACTGATTTCAAGCGATCAAAAAAGTCCATGACAATTTCACCCATCGGCAAGTCATAGATTAATGCCACTTGGTTACCATGAAACAACATGCTTTTTTGCACGCCACGTTTTTCAATACACAGCGTAATCACACTGCCTAAATGTTCTTGCGGTACTAAAATATTCGCTTTGGCAATGGGTTCGCGTAATTCTTTAATATAATTTACAGCAGGCAATTTAGATGGATTATCGACGTACAGTGTTTCACCTTTCGTATCGATAATTTCATAAATAACGGTTGGAGCGGTGGTGATCAATTCGAGATTGTATTCACGTTCCAGACGTTCCTGCACAATTTCCATGTGCAACATGCCTAAGAAGCCGCAACGGAAACCAAAACCCAATGCCTCTGATGATTCAGGTTCAAAAAACAAGGCAGCATCGTTTAAACGCAGTTTGCTTAATGCATCACGCAAAGCTGGGAAATCATCTGAATGAATCGGAAACAAACCTGCATATACTTGTGGTTTAACTTTTTTAAAGCCGGGCAGCATGTCTGTCGCCGGACGCTGTGCATGCGTCAGGGTATCACCCACTGGCGCACCATTGATTTCTTTAATACCGGCAACTACATAACCCACTTCACCAGCCCGCAAGGTATCGGTGGCGACACGTTTCGGCGTAAAGACGCCCAAGCCGCCCACTTCGTACGATCTGCCGGTCGACATCACCTGCATTTTTTCGCCCGTCTTCAACACGCCATTTTTAACGCGTACCAAAGAGACTACGCCAAGATAAGCATCGAACCAAGAATCAATAATCAAAGCCTGGAGAGGTGCATCAGGATTGCCTTCCGGAGCGGGAATATCCCGGATCAAGCGTTCTAATAATTCATTAATGCCAATTCCGTTTTTAGCGCTAATCCGCACAGCATCCTGCGCTTCGAGGCCAATAATATCTTCGATTTCATGAATCACACGGTCAGCATCGGCTTGTGGTGAATCAATTTTATTTAATACAGGAACGACAGTTAAACCCTGTTCCACGGCGGTGTAACAAACGGCAACCGTTTGCGCCTCAACGCCCTGCCCTGCATCCACGACCAACAACGCGCCTTCACAAGCAGCGAGCGAGCGGGAAACTTCATAGGAAAAATCCACATGGCCGGGTGTATCAATAAAGTTCAATTGATATTTTTC
>CAYUYG010000200.1:0-4323 GCA_964449125.1 uncultured Coxiellaceae bacterium
TAAACGTGTATTGGGCTTAGGAGTCAGGGTTGCCTCAGCGGCAGGTGGTGCGGCATTGACAGTCGTCGTGGTGACAGTGGTTGTTTGTGGCGTAGAACCTTGCTCAGCGAAACTTACCGTCGTGACTAATAATCCGCCAAGACACATATATAAATACTGTTTTAATTTAGGTATTTGAAAAAATGACATATTATTTAAACTCGCGTGACTGCAGCAAAAAGTTATCCTAGCGTATCATAAAAAGTCCTTAAAACTAACTTCTTGCTGTTTAAAAAAATCGCAGGTCAGCTCCCCAATTGAACAGAAAATTTTTCTTGCGCACCCTGCGTGCACGAGCCGTTCAGACGCTCAGGAATAAAGAAGCAAAGAAAAAGTTTTGCTAACGACAGGTGAAGTGTTGGCTTGTTATATCACTAACGAAGAGACTGAACCGAAGACAATGATGATGACATTGCTGAGAAAATTTTAATTGCCAGAAAAATACCACGGGCCGCGTTGACCCGTGGTATCACACACTTAGTTTGTTTGTGTGGTAGTCGTGGTGGCGTTAGAACCAGCCGGCGTTGTCACGGTCGTGTTACCGTTGGTGTCCGTGGTGGTGGTTGTCGTGCCGTTTGTGGAGGTTGAAACGGTTGCATCTGTTCCAGTAGCCGGTGTGGTGGTTTGTGTCGTGGTCGTGGTGGTATCGTTGTTAGCAACAACTTGGCTTGGCTGGCTGCTGTTATCAGCGGTTTGTTCCGTGGTAGCAGGTTGCTGTAATTCGCCAGCTGGTTGTTGGGTCGTCATTGCGGTGGTTGGGGTTGTATCATCAGCTGGTTTGTTTTCATCACTTCTGGAGCAAGCTGATAATCCGATTACACACAGCCCGACGAGGGTAGCAACGAGTAAATTTTTACGCATAAGTTTTATTTCCTTCTAAATTAGATTTTAGCCATATAAAAAGTCATTTCCTGCATTCACCCGAATAACCAAAATCGAGAAACGCCCGGCGGGTTTGTATAAACCCTCGTTCAAAATTGCTATCTTATCCCAAAATAAAACAGGTGCAAAGGCTTGTGATGTTCCCCCATCAAATCCCCTCCTGCCTGATTAGAAATAACGCTGCCGCATCGCCTCTTTGGCTAAAAGAAGTGTCGCATTGGCAACTTCATTTGCTTTCGCACAGCCCTGCTGCAAAACCGTTTTCACATAGTGCAAATCTTTTTCAAAAGCAATGCGACGGCTACGTATTGGTTCAATCAGGGCCACTAATACCTCGATCAAACGCTTCTTACACTCTACATCGCCAATGGCGCCCTCACGATAACGCGCCTCAGCTTCCGCCACCCAGGCTTGATCGGGATTAAACATTTCATGGAAAATCCAGAGTGGGTTATTTTCAACACGGCCTTTGTCGGTTGCTTTTAAACGATTTGGATCAGTGTACATGGACATTACTTTTTGCTTAATCGTGTCAGGATCATCACTTAAAAAAATGGCATTATTAAGCGATTTTGACATTTTCAGTAAATTCCCTTCCGGCGTCGGCGCACCCGTACCAATTAAACGGCGTGAACGACCCAACTTCACGTCCACAATCGGAAATAAGCCGCCTTTTTTAATATAATCTGCGTCTTCAGTATGCGGATCAACCTGACAATAGAGTTGATTAAAACGGCGCGCGACTTCTCGTGTCATTTCAATATGCGGTATCTGATCCTCGCCCACTGGCACGACTTGTGGCCTGAACACTAAAATATCAGCCACTTGCCCTACGGGATATAACAGAAAGCCAAAGGGGTAATTATCCCCCAAATTTTTATCCCGAATTTCATCTTTAATGGTTGGATTGCGCATAAGCCGCGGGTAAGGAATTAGCATACTAAAAAAGAAAGTCATTTCCGCAATCGCTGGAATTTCCGACTGTAAAAAAATCGTACTGCGCGCGGGATCAATGCCAGCCGCCAAATAATCAAGTGTAATGTCGATGACACTTTCATGAATTTCTGCCGGTTTATCCATGCGCGTCGTGAATGCATGCATATTGGCAATAATAAAATAACAATCAAAATCATTTTGCATGGCAATGCGGTTTTCGATCGACCCCACCCAATGGCCTAAATGCAAACGTCCGGTTGGTGTGTCGCCTGTTAAAAGGCGTGGTTTGTTTTGCTGATCAGTCATTATTTTTTTACTCTCTCTGCTAAATGGTAAGCGACTTGTCCTGCCTGCTTACTTTTAATGATGCGCCAATTGACTGGCAGCTCATTATCCTTGATTGGTGCGTGCGCTTCCAGATAGATATAGGCACGATCAGCCAATAAATCATGGTCTTCAAGATAATGAGTGCAGACTGATAATAGGTCGGCTTGATAAGGTGGATCCAAAAAAACAATATCAAACTTCGTATCTGACTGACGTATTCCTTCCGGCGCTTTGGCACGATAGATCAGTGCATTGTCTGCGCCAAACGTTTGCAATTCTTCCTGCAATAAGCTCACGACACCGGCAGACTGATCGACCATTTCCACGTAACGCGCGCCGCGCGATAAGGCTTCAAATCCTAACGCGCCGCTACCGGCAAACATATCCAGGCAATTTGCGCCAGCCATTGTTTGCGCAAGCCAGTTAAAAATGGGTTCCCGCACCCGATCAGGTGTCGGTCGTAAGTCTTTGACTGCTGGCACTTTCAAGCGTCGGCCGCGCCACTGTCCACCAATAATTCGTATTAAACCTTGCTTCATCTTATTCATTCAGCACTTTCTGCTGTCCTTTAAACGACCTGAGTATGCTAACATTACTGAAATTTTTATAAACCCGACTTTTACAGGTAAAACATGTTTGATTTTTTAAAGCGCAAGAAAAATACTGACGAAGAAATCGCCCCTGAAATAAAAGAAAAAGCAGCCGCCCAACCGGAAGTTCCTGCTGCTATCGAGCCTGAACCAAAAACCAAGGCTGGATTTTTTGCGCGTTTAAAACAAGGATTGACTAAAACTCGAGCAAGCTTTGCAACCGGTATCAGCAATCTTTTTCTTGGCAAAAAAAACCTGGATGCCGATACGCTGACTGAAATTGAAACCCTGTTACTCAGCGCGGACGTGAGGGTTGAGACAACCAAAGAACTCATTAAAACACTCACGCAAAAATTAGCACGCAATGAACTCGCTGATACGGAAGCTGCCCTACATTGTTTGCAAGATGAAATGAAAAAGATTTTACAGACCGCAAGCGCCCCGCTCATCCTCACTGATCAACATAAACCCTTCGTGGTACTTGTTGTCGGCGTGAATGGTTCCGGCAAAACCACCACCATCGGCAAGCTTGCCCATTATTTTCAGAAACAAGACAAAAGCATTATTCTGGCCGCGGGCGATACTTTCCGAGCAGCCGCCATTGAACAATTACAAGTTTGGGGCGAACGAAATGATATTCCTGTCATTGCCCAACAACCCGGCGCAGACACGGCCGCCGTCATTTACGATGCCATGGAAGCAGCTCGTGCCCGGCATCATGATATTTTGATTGCCGATACAGCAGGCCGTTTGCACACTCAATCTGGTCTAATGGCAGAACTACAAAAAGTGAATAGAGTACTGGCCAAACTTGACCCCACCGCCCCGCATGAAACGTTAATTGTTCTTGATGCGACGCTAGGACAAAATGCGCTCAATCAGGTAAAGCAATTTCATGAAACCATGGGGCTGACCGGCATCGTGTTGACCAAGCTGGACGGCACAGCAAAAGGCGGCATCATTTTTGCTATTGCCAAACAAACCGGCATTCCCATTCGCTTTATTGGTATTGGCGAAGGCCTCCTCGATTTGCGGCCGTTTAATCCAAATGAATTTGTTGATGCTCTTTTTTCGGCCACCTCTGAAGGCTGATGATTGAACCAACGAGCCAAGTTTAGTATGATAGCCCCCCACTTACGATGATTTTTGCCGCCAATATGACCGATAAAAACACAAGTTTACAAGCGCTTGATTTACGCCTGCCCGTTGGCAGCCTGGAAGCGTATATTCATTACGTTAACCAAGTTCCCATGCTGACCCAGGAAGAAGAACACGAATTAGCGGTAAACTTGCAAAAAAATAATGAACTGGGCGCAGCTAAACGCCTGATTTTGGCTCATCTACGCTATGTCGTACGGGTATCTCGCGGTTATATGGGTTATGGATTACCACTGGCTGACTTAATTCAGGAAGGCAATGTCGGCTTAATGAAAGCCGTTAAACGTTTTAATCCGGATATGGGTGTACGCTTGGTGACCTTTGACATGCCCTGGATCAAAGCAGAAATTCACGAATACATTTTACCCACCTGGCGCATCGTCAAATGAGC
>CAYUYG010000201.1:0-4315 GCA_964449125.1 uncultured Coxiellaceae bacterium
CAGGACTTCGGCTTTTGTTGTAAAACTCATCCTCATACCAACTTGGTCTTTTTAATTCTCTTGCCATATTTGCACTTCATTTGCACTTCAGTTTTTAAATTAGGAATTTTACGGGGGAGTTTTACTTGCTAACTTATTGATTCCACTACTGCCGACGCGCAGAATCGAACTGCGGACCTACTGATTACGAATCGAACCATATACTTGCTTCATGAGACTTTATCAAAACTTACCAATCACTGCAACACATCCATGAAACCCTATAAATACTGGCTTTTATCTATTTTTGTTTATTCATCACCAATCATTACACTTCACCGATTGTCACTTCTATAAAGGAACGTTTATAGGAACTTTTTAATTAAACGTTCTTTCTATTAGGAAGTATTAGATGTACTATGCTTCAGTAAAAAAAAAGGTTTTACAGGCATCACGTTTATCACTTTCGTCACGCTTAAAGTTATAAGGTCTTAAAATATGAAATGGACTGACAAAGATATTAATGGTAAAGAATTTAAACCGTCCGCAGGACAAACTAAGCCTCGCGATATTCGAGAAAAAACCAAATCAGGTTTTGGCGTAACCGTGTTCCCTTCAGGCAAAATCAGTTTTATTTATTTTTATCATTTTGAAGGTCGCAAACGGCGCATGACTTTAGGGCAATACCCCGAATGCACGCTTGGTGAGGCACGGAAAAGACATCGCGAGGCTTTACGAGTATTAGAACTAGAGGAGAAAGATCCAGCTCTAGAAAAGAAAAAAGCAAAGAAGGAAAATAAAGAATCCTCCACCATTAATGGTCTTATAGAAGAATATTTAGAAAATTGGGCTAAACCAACAAAGCGCTCATGGAAAGAAGACGAACGATTTTTGGATAAAAATGTAAAGCCTTGCTGGGGGAAGCTTAAAGCCAAAGACATTACAAAACGAGATGTCATCCTTTTACTCGATAAAATTAAAGCTCGTAACGCACCTATTGCCGCAAATCGTGGCCTTGCATGTATTCGACGTATGTTTAATTTTGGCATAGAAAGAGACATCATCCCTTCCAACCCTTGTGCGACAGTTAAACCTGTTGGAAAAGAAGAACGCCGTGACCGCGTATTATCTTTAGAAGAGATTAATATCTTATGGCGTGCATTAGATCAAAATACTAATCAAGATAACCCCCTACATGTTATTCGCATGTCAGAACAAACTAAATTAATTCTTCAGCTACAACTCACCTTAGCACAACGAAAAGGAGAAATTATTGGGGCTGAATGGCATGAGATGGACTTGTCCAATAATATTTGGACTATACCTGCCTACAAGGCAAAAAATAAATGTAGTCACAGGGTTCCATTATCCTCACAAGCTCTAGAGCTACTGGAAAAAATAAAAAGATTAAGCGGTGATTCTCGATTTCTTTTTCCAGCAAAAATAAAAAATAACCAAATGGAATTTGGTTATTTAAAAACTTTAAACGATCCTACGAAATCTCCGTTTGAAAAAATAAAATCTTTGTATAAAGATAAAAATACCGTAATTTTATTTGAAAATGACCTTTTTTATGCTGATCAAGAAAAGAAAAAAGTTAATAAGATTAAGATAACCGAAAGGGAACGGAGTTATTTTGATGAGTTAAAATCAAAATTTAGCACATCATATAAATTAGCGACTTTTGAAGAGCTAGAGTTAATTCTCTCTTTATTAGGTCAGCCACCACATCTCACTGGCACATCGATTGATCATGCGGTACGTCGAAGCACCTTCAGTGGAATTAAGGCATGGACACCCCACGATCTTAGAAGAACTGCAGCTTCTCACATTACATCTATGGGTATACCAAGATTGGTCGTTAGCAAAATATTAAATCATGTTGAAAGCAGCATAACTGCTGTTTATGACCGACATGGATACGATAGCGAAAAACTTAATGCCTTAGAAACATGGTCGAAAAAATTACATGACATTATATATGGTGTCGCAGAAGTCAATATTATTAAATTTAGGAATATAAAATGAGCGACCAACTCACATGGGAGCAACGCGTTAATAAATTAAAAATTATTTCTACATTTCCTTTTCATCCGGACTTTGATTTGGTGAAGCATTTCAGAGAGCTACCTCTATGTACTGAATCAAGAGCTAAGCTAAGAGAGGAATTTAAAGAAGAATCAGATAAATTGGTTGACCGTAAGAAAGCAAGCAGCAAAAAGATACGTGCATTGGAAAAAGCTTTGGCGCAGCTATCACCCACAAACAATCAAACAGTAATTACTACTATAGAAAATGAGATCGAAAAATCCAAAGATGATGTTAGTTGGGATGTGATTACCCCACAAAGATATTCTAAATCTAAAATGTATATTTCTCGATTATGTGGAATTTTTTATGAAGGAACTGGCATTTTGCCGGAAGTTAAAGCCCCCAAAGTCAAAGGTAAGAGTCCTTATCGAGGTAATTTCTATGGCTTTTTATTGGTGGCAAAACCACTTTTAGAAGAAATTGGTATTGAATTAGGTGATAACCACACAACAATCGGTGATTATGCTTATCAAATCGTAAACGGGAATAAAAAAGAAGGAATAATTTCTTTCGCTAAATTAATAAACGAAATGAAAAGAACATCCAGATATCGCATAAAAAAACATCGTGGATAATTTTTACTTAGGCTTTCATTTCCATGATGCAGTTTTATTATTTTTAATAAATTCCTACAAGCCTCATCATGCTCAATTATGATGCACTTCCGCTGGTATTTGATACTCTTTAAGCTCCTTAATTAACTATGGAGCAACAAAGTATGGCAACAGCATTACACGCACGAGGAGTGATTCGTTGGACAGGATTAAGAAAGTTTTTTGCCGATGATATCAGCCGAAGCACAATCGATAGATGGATAAAAGACAAAAAATTTCCTGCGAAAATTCAGTTAGGAAAAAATTCTGTCGGCTGGGATTTAGCGGAAATAGAACAATGGTTTGAAGAAAGGGTTAGCGCAACTAAAGGAGCAATATAATGAATAGACTAAACAAAAGGCCATCGCTGCGAACGATGGCCAATCTAGGAGATTATCCAGATAAATTTTACCTACGTGATCTTAAACAAAATTACGCTACGCGCAAAGATAATATAGCGATGATCAACTCATATAATGAGCTCGCCTCAGCTGTTAGGGTCTTAGCTGTGCAGCTAGCCAAAAGCGGAGGTGACATATAATGACAACCGCATTATTGGCAGCCGACCAGATGTTTCATGATTTTCTTATGTCTCATGGTCACCCATTAGATACAGCAATCGACTATGATTCTAGCAAATTCCATTACTTTAAATGTCCTCATGGTAACTCAACTGATGCTCGCTATAAGTTTTATTCTGACGGCATACCCTCAGGATATTTCAAATGTTGGCATTGCAGTATTGAAACTGAATTTTGTTCAAAGCAAAAACACGAACTCTCTAAACAAGAATGGGAAAATCATACACAACGATTAGCAGACGCGAAAAATAAAAATGAGATCGAAACCAAAGAAAGGCATGCTGAGGTCGCAATCTTAGCTCGGAGCATATTTTCTGCAGCAAGTGAAAATGATGCTGCTTGCCATGGTTATTTGAACATGAAAAAAGTAAAAAATCATGGCCTGCGGGTTATTACTGTAGAGGACGAGAATACCAAACTAGCCAAATGCTACAAGGGCACTCTTCTTGCTCCTTGTTTTAATGAGAATAATGAATTGGTAAATCTTGAGCGCATTTATTTCAATAAAAAAGTAGAGAAATATCAAAAACGTCCTCTAGTTGGCGGCCAACGCAATGACGCTTATTATCTAATTGGCGA
Source organism: uncultured Coxiellaceae bacterium (assembly GCA_964449125.1). Lineage (GTDB taxonomy): Bacteria > Pseudomonadota > Gammaproteobacteria > DSM-16500 > DSM-16500 > Aquicella. The sequence goes on from CAYUYG010000201.1 coordinate 3,824, forward strand.
TCATATAAAAGAACATAATACTATTTTACTCGCCGAAGGGGTTGCCACAGGGTTCACTGCTTATGAAGCAACTGGATACCCTGTTGCCATAACATATAATTGCCATAATTTGCTGAACATTGCCAAAATTCTTCGTAAAAAATACCCGCATACCAAATTACTAATTATTAGCGATGACGACAAATGGCATAAGGAAATTTACTTAAGGGACGCTGGTGTCAAGGCAGCAAAAAAAGTTTGCGCAACCATTGAGGATGTATCTTATGCCCTGCCTAACTTTGAACCGCTAGACATGACCGAAAAGCAATTAAGTAAACTAGAGCCCACAGACATAAATGATCTTTTTGTTCACTTAGTGTCTGGCGGAGTTAGTGAGAATGACGCTCTCTCTATAATACGTAAAAATATTTTAACTGCGAACTTTAAACCAGACGTTATGCCCCATTCAGCCATATTAAATCAGCTTCTTGAAAAAGTAACTGAAATCAATTT
>CAYUYG010000202.1:0-4286 GCA_964449125.1 uncultured Coxiellaceae bacterium
GTACATATTTAATCCAACATAATATATAGATAATTGCCAATGTTTTAAAAAAATGCGGAGTTAAATAGAGAGCGCCCTTTAATTGGGAGTGTCGTAATTAATCGAATTCAAATAGAAAGGTTACTGCAATTTGATCCAACGGGGATTTACGGTATTGGTGAGCGTTACGATGGAAAAATTTATAAAGCTGATCTCAAGGATGATAATGCTTATAACACCTACGTACATAAAGGTTTGCCGCCAACACCGATTGCGATGCCTTGCCTTGCTTCCATTAATGCTGTGATGCATCCCGAACAAACCGATTACTTGTATTTTGTTGCGAGAGGTGATGGTAGTCATCAATTTTCTAAATCATTAATCGAACATAATGCAGCTGTTGAAACAGCAAAGCAAAACCAACACGTCACTTACTTTAATGAATCAGTGATACGTCGTTATTTATCCATCGTACTGGCTCGCAGGACACTTATAGCAGTCTAAGGAACCGTATACTATGGCACGAGGCAAGTTTATTAGTATTGAAGGCACGGAAGGTGCCGGTAAAAGTACGACATTAAATTTTATAAGAACCTATTTAGTTGATGCAAATATTACTGCAGTATGGACGCGTGAACCCGGCGGAACGGAGCTGGCGGAGCAAATACGTAATTTACTCTTACATCCCCTGACGTATGAAAAAATGTCATCGGAAACAGAGCTACTACTGATGTTTGCAGCGCGCGCTCAACATATGCAGCAGCGGATCTTGCCTGCTTTAAATGCGGGGAAGTGGGTAGTGTCGGACCGATTTATTGATGCGAGTTATGCTTATCAGGGTGGTGGCCGCGGCTTGGATACAAAGCGTATCGCGCTGCTGGATGAGTGGATTGTGGGTGATGTTTATCCTGATTTAACACTTTTACTGGATGTGGCCCCTGAGCTCGGTTTTGCCCGCGCAGAAAAACGGGGTACGGATAAAGATCGCATTGAGCAGGAAAAAATGGATTTTTTCGCGAGTGTTCGTCATTGTTATTTAGAGCGTGCCAAGCAATATCCCGATCGAATTAAAATTATTGATGCGAGCCAGCCACTTTTCGCGGTTGAAAATCAGATTCGTGTGGCGCTGGATGCGTTTGTTGCGAGTCAGTCCACATGATTTATCCTTGGCAAGTTCGGCAATGGCAGCAGTTATGGCAGGTTAGAACGGAAAACCGTTTACCACATGCTTTGTTACTGGCGGGGATAGCTGGAACAGGCAAAATGGTTTTTGCCGAGCATTTTGTCCGTGCCTTGCTCTGCGCTAACACCACGACCGATGGGCAGACTTGCGGTACATGTCATGCGTGTCGATTAATAGCAGGCAACACCCATCCTAATGTCTTGCGTATCCTGCCTGAAAAAGAAGGGCAGGCCATCAAGGTTGATCAAATCCGTGAAGCGAGTGAGGTTGTTAGCCAATCATCTTTGCAGGGCGAATACCGTATCGTTATCATTCATCCTGCCAATGCAATGAATGCTAATGCGGCGAATGCGTTATTGAAAACGCTAGAAGAACCCGCCTCCGGCGCGATTGTTTTGCTCATCAGTGATCAATCAGCCCGTTTACCCGCAACTATTTTGAGTCGTTGCCAAAAAATTATTTTCTCTGCTCCCGCAGCTGAGATTGCTCAGCAGTGGTTAGCTGAGCAATCTCCAGCAATCAGTGGAAAAGCAGCTTTATTATTGCGTTTGACGCAAGGGGCGCCGCTCGCTGCGCAGCGTCTGGCTGAAGATGAAGGAATGGCGATACGTGCAGAATTGTACCAATCGCTCTCTTTACTTAGTGCTAAAAAAATGACCCCTTTAAAGCTTGCTGCCAGCTTGCAAAAAAATGAGCCGCTTAGCTTGATTGATTTTTTGCTGAGTTTTGTCGCGGATTTGCTGCGGGTGCAATTACAAGGCGATGCGGATGGCATCAGAAATCACGATTATCAGGCGATGCTCCTTGAGCTGAAGTCTTCTAGTATGCCAAAAAATATTAATTTTATGCGTTATTTGCAGCAAGTGCGTAAACAATTACTGGAAGGTATTAATTTCAACAAACAATTATTACTGGAATCATTATTTATTCGTTGGACGGAGTGTTTTTAATGGTCCTTGCGGATTCACATTGTCATTTGGACTTGCTGGATTTGTCAGCCGAAAACGGTGATGTCAGTCAAGTCGTAGAACGCGCACGGGTAAGCGGCGTTCCTTATTTACTAAATGTTTGCGTGAAACTGGCGGATTTTCCAACGATTTTAAAAACCGCAGAAAAATTCCCGCTGGTATGGACATCCGTTGGCTCACACCCGAATGAAACAACGGAGGAAGCGACGAGTGAGCAATTGGTAAAATTGGCACAGCATTCTAAAGTCATCGCCATTGGTGAAACCGGGTTGGATTATTTTCGTTCTACCGGTGATCTTGATTGGCAACGCGAGCGTTTCAGGGCCCATATTCGTGCTGCCAAAGCGACGGGCAAACCCTTAATTGTGCATACGCGTGATGCAAAAGACGATACAATACGGATCATGCGCGAAGAAAAAGCGGATGAGGCGGGTGGTGTCATGCATTGTTTTACTGAAGATTGGGAAATGGCACAAAAAGCGCTCGACTTAGGTTTTTATATTTCCTTTTCTGGTATTGTCACATTTAAAAGCGCAATGACTTTGCAGGATGTCGCGCAAAAAATTCCCTTGGATCGTATACTCGTCGAAACTGACTCTCCTTATCTTGCGCCCAATCCGCACCGCGGCAAGCCCAATGAGCCTGCCTATGTTCGTTACACGGCGGAATATCTCGCTGCTTTACGCAGTACTCATTTTGAAGCGTTTGCGCAACAAACGACTGATAATTTTTTCAACCTTTTCAAAGGAGCGGTACGACCTCATGTTTAAACCAGCTTCTCTTTTTATTGGCCTGCGTTATACGCGCGCAAAACGACGTAATCATTTTATTTCCTTTATTTCACTTGTTTCCATGATCGGCATTGCATTAGGTGTCATGGTGTTAATCACGGTGTTGTCGGTCATGAATGGTTTTGATCACGAAATTAAAAAACGGGTATTTAGTATGGTGGCACCCATCACCATCACCAGTAATGCCGGTTCAATTGAGCAATGGCAGGATTTGCAAAAGCTGTTAAAAGATTACCCATTTATCACAGCTTCTGCGCCGTTTACCTCGGGTGAAGTTTTGGTAAATTACGGTGGTAGTGTGCAGCCTGCTATTGTCACTGGTATTTTGCCGACCGAAGAGAAAAAAGTTTCGCAATTGTCTGAAAAAATGGTGCAAGGGAGTTTGGCAAATTTACAAGCTGGGAAGTTTGGTATTGTACTCGGCGAGGAATTGGCCACTCGTTTAATGGCGAACGTAGGCGATAAGGTGACGATTGTTACACCGCAAGTATCGTTATCACCCGCTGGTGTGTTGCCGCGCTATAAACGATTTACCGTGGTAGGTATTTTTCGTGCCGGAGGAGGTTTTGGTTTTGACCGCGGGCTCGTGTTTATTCAGCTCAATGATGCGCAAAAATTGTTTGGGCTAGGTGATAATGTCACGGGTCTACACCTCAGTGTGCCAGACGTATTTGCAGCACCGTATATAGCGCGTGAATTATCGCGCGAGTTGTCGTCTTCTGCGAGTATTAGTACCTGGGCGGATCAGTTCGGTGAATTTTTCCACGCTGTCAAATTGGAAAAAACCATGATGTTTTTTATCTTGATGCTGTTGATTGCCATTGCTGCTTTTAATCTGGTTTCAACCCTGATGATGGTTGTCAGTGAGAAAGAATCGGATATTGCGATCCTTCGCACCTTCGGGGCAACACCGCGTATGATTATGTCAGTCTTTATCATCCAAGGTGGTTTGGTGGGTATTATGGGAACCTTGTTTGGCGTGATTGGTGGTTTGTTATTAGCCTGGAATGTGACCGATCTCGTGAACTGGATTGAAAAAGTATTTAATACACAATTTCTTTCTTCCAATGTCTATTTTATCGATTATTTGCCATCGCAAATTGAATTATCCGATATCGTCACCATTTGCTGTGCATCCTTATTTTTAAGTCTGATCGCAACAATTTATCCTGCGTGGCGTGCGGCAAAAACCGATCCAGTGGAGTCATTACGCTATGAATAAACCGGTGTTGGCGTGTTACGATCTTGCAAAAACCTATGATGAAGGTACATCAAAAATTCATGTGTTGCGTGATGTAACACTTGAAGTAGCGTCGTCTGAAATGGTCGCCATTGTGGGTTCGTCCGGTTCAGGTAAAAGTACTT